>DSBG01000018.1 GCA_011046135.1 Deltaproteobacteria bacterium | reverse complement strand
GGAGGGATCGAATACTTCCCAGCGAGCAAGGTGAATATCCTCGATTACTCGGGTGACTTCAGGCAGGGCTCAGCCGTGGTGGCACGCAGCATCATCGAATCATACCTGACCACCAACATCCACCTGCGCGACAACTGTTACATCGACTGCATCTCGCACACCACGAAGGCGTGGTTCTTCGTGGATCTCGGGGTTCACGGGGCACATATCTTCGTGGATGTCGATCCCAACAAGGCCCTGATTACAGCGAGCTATGCCGAGGGCGACGTGGAAGACGGCAACATGACACGGCTCAGATTTCTCATGGACTGCCTTACGGAACTCGGTTTCGAGGTGATGAAAACCGAGATCACCCTCACAGCCAGGCTCGACGAGAAGAGCGCCGGGGTGCTCGGAACGCATGAAATCATCCATCGCGCCATCCGAACCATCCAGGCATTTGCGAGTGTTGCAGACTTTGACCAGGAGATCGAAGACGGACGGATTACCCAGCGTTCCCTGAGCTTCCACAGCCAGCGTATCAGCACGTCGGGCACGGGCTATCCCCTCTACCTCATGACGAAGGGGTCCCTGTACCTGAAAAAACTCTCGCATCTCCTGACCACACTGATCGATGATCTTGTCACCACCCTGAATTCCGAACTCTCCAGGCTCGGACTCGATCCCATGCACACCCAGGGCGCGGGACAGAACCTGATTGACCGACGGTTCACTGAACCGATCTCTCTCGGACTTGGCCAGGGCAGGTTCCTTTCCTACGTGCACGCTCCCGTTTCGCTGAATCCCTCCTATGATGAGCCGGATCCCCGGGAGGTCTTCGAGCGGGAGGAAGAACGCTCTCTCGCAGAAGAGATGGCGTCCATGGTCACCATCCTGGACAAGGTAGCGGGGTACTCACCCCTGGCAGAGATGGACGGCAGCCGCATCACGCAGACACGGATCAACCTCGTTAATGGGACCATAACGTTCTATGCCCTGCGGGATGAGACTACCTACCGGGTGCTGCGTGCCTTCGCGACCGATGGCCCATGCTTGAAGCGCGTTTGTGGATTCGACAACCGGATACAGGACCCTTCCGTGGTGAGAGCGCTGCTCTCGGAACACGGGTACCACCTGGATCTGATCGAGCAGTTCTTCCAGTGGACCCCTCCCCAGGGCATTACGATCAAGGGCATCCACATTCCGGGCATCATCTCCTGCCCTGGAATCGCCACGGGCTTCCTGAAAAAGAACCGGCCGGAATGCATTCCAGGGGATTTCCGTCATTGCATCTTCTTCGATCACATTCTCACCCCCCAGGCTGTGGGCAGGCTGAAAGATGCTGCAGGGTTCATCACCTCAGGTGACTCCACGCTGTCGCACGCGCAGCTCACGGCACGCACCTTTGGAAAGCCGGGCATTATCATTCCCGGGGCCCGCTGGATCGATGAAGGTGGTACTTCGGTTCTCCTTCACCGAGGAACCCGGGGATACCGGGTACGAGAGGGGCAGGTCATCACCGTGGACGGGTTCAGGAGCATGGTCACCATCGTCGGGGCATCGGGAGACCAGAATGACGATTTCAGCGACGTGGTAAGCGAGGTCTTTTCCCTGTGTCTCGGCACCACAGACACCCCGGGCACTGACGGCATGCCCGAGCGTCTACGCGAGATTATCTCCTGCACACAACAGCTCGAGGTCCTGAAGTTCATCGCCCGGGAGCTCTTTCTCGCTAGCGGAACCCTGCCTCGGGATCTCAGGCCCGTTGTCCTGAAGTCTCTGCTCGATGATCCTCACCCGCTGTTCGGGGAGACCATGAGGGCTGTTCTGAGAAACATGGCCTTCGAAGACAGGCGCCGACAGAGAAGCGACATCGAGATGGCGCGCAATCGCATCGCGCATACATCGGACATGACCGAAGCCCGCTTCATCAGGGACAAGATAGCACAACAGCTTGAGCTTTTCGACGAGATGGACCGCCTGCTCAGCGAACGTCTCAACCTCCCCCGCATGAACTGTGCCAATGAACTCTCCGAGATCGATACGCTCTGTGAGAACCGTCTCGCGGCCTATGCGCAGGAGATCCTCACTCAGATCGATTCCTTGCTCTTCAAAAGTTATGCATCCCTGGCACGCATCGAGAATGCCTGGCAGAAAACCACCCTCTTATCACACCTGGCCTCGGGTAACCCTTCAGTCGAGCAGGTTCTGGGGCGGATTTCAGCACAGCTGGACACCAGGGTGGCCGAGTACAAGGACTCCTTCGGACAATCCCCCCAGAGTTGCGTTGTGAGGCTGCGTGATATCAGGGGGTTCCTGGCGGAATACACGGGAAACAAGGCTGCAACGCTGGGCAGTCTCATCAACACCCATCCCGAACTCATGATCCCCGACGGTTTCGTCCTGACATCGATCGGCATCCGGTCCCTCATGGACCACAACGAGGACAAGATCTCCCTGATCAAGACGCTCATTCGAGACAGGAGTGTGCCGGATACAGAACTCTTTGAAAAGGTATGCAGTGTGGCAATGACCCTGTCATGGCCCGAGACGCTCGAAGACGAGATCGTGGCGCACTATCGCGAGCTGGAGCGGGGTACGGATCTCGACACGAAGGTCGCGGAGATAGACAGGATTGCAGGTCTTGCAGGCCTGCCGCAGTCCGATCTTTCGTTCCTGAAAACCCTGGGACCAGCAGAGAGGCTGACCATTGGAGAGATACTTCGTGCATCCATCCTCGAAGATCCCTCTCTCGAAGTCTTGGAGAAGTTCATACAGACACAGTCCGGGATCTTCGTGGTGGTGAGGTCCTCTTCGGTCCTGGAGGATACCCACGAGGAGATGATGGCCGGGCGATTTAAATCGTATCCCTATGTACGGGGGGAGTCGCTGCTCATCGAGTCCATCCTCAGGTGTCTCGCCTACTACTGGGTTGAACTCTCTGACGTCTCCGATACCCAGCCGGTACTCGTCCATTCCCAGGTGGAGTCGGACGCCTGCATGGTGATCAATTCCATCAATCTTGCCGATCAGCGCTGGGACGAAGTCATGATAAGCGCTGCAAAAGGAGCCGGTGCCGGTCTCGTGTCGGGCATGGTGGACAGTGATCTTTTCCTCGTGGATGCCGCCACCTTCTGCATCCGGCGCTCCATCAATCCCAGGAAACAGACCAGAACCATCTTTGACCACGAACGAGGCTACGGAACCAGGACAGCCCCCATAGAAACCAGCGCGGAGCAGATCAAGGCGAGCCTGAACGACGAGGAGGCATCACGTGCGGCCCGGATCGCTCGCAGAATTCATGATTCCCTGGGCTATCCGGTTGACATCGAGGCAGTCGTGAAGGACGGCACGATCCACGTGGTGCAGGTCAGGCCAATCGTTCTGCCGCTGTTCTCCCGGATTGCCGGCACTGGTTGACCTTCCTCCGGATCTACCGCAGGGCGCCCGGGGACGTTCCAATACCCGCCTCTCCCTGCACGTGATGCTGGCCTACCCGCCGGGTGCCCGGGAAGGTCCCTCCCCCCGGGCGCACTTCGTGAAGACAACCGTCTCATACCCAGTAGACGTCCTCCCTTCCCTTGCCCTTTTTCTCGTTGTATTCCGCAAGGGCTTCCTCTCGGGAACAGACCCTGAGGGGGTCACTCAGGGTAATGTGGCTGGTGCAGTCTTCGTTGGGACAGCCTGCCCTGACCCACTTGAAAACCCGGGCGGCCCTCTCAACCGACGGCCTGATGTCTGACCAGTAGATTTCACTGTGACACGTCTCACACTTGAAATAGTACACCACGTCTTTTTCCATACCAGAGTCCCCCTGTCGTCCGGACGTTTTCATCATGATCTCTTGTGGAGAACATACCAGACTCGTGAAAACCGTCAACCACGAGAATGATCCCGGGTCAAAGAACACGGCCATATCACGTATTCCCTGATGTACCAGGTTCGTGTACAATAGCCCGGTGTGATGGGTTCTGTTCTGACCGTACACGGAAGACGCCGTATCACATGACACGGGAGGGGCTTGTGAATACACAGAGGTACCGGGATAGAAGGGTCTATGTCACGGGGGGATCGAGCGGCATAGGCCTCTCTGCTGCGAGGCAGTTCTTCCGCCTCGGGGCAGATGTCCTTATTTTCGCACGCAGCCCCGAGATGCTGCAGCGGGTAGCCGGTGAGATCGATCATCACAGGGTCTCCCAGGACCAGCGGATCTCCTGGCGTGTCATGGACGTGTCGATCAGGGAACAGGTCAACGCAGAAGTCCTGGAAGCGGTCGGGGAGTTCGGAATCCCGGACATCGTGATCAACTCTGCCGGCCAGTCCTACTCCCAGTATTTTGAACAGACCACCCCCGAGATCTTCGATTCCCTCATACAGACGAACCTCTACGGAACCTGGAACGTGCTCTCGAGCCTCGTCCCTTTCATGAAAACTTCGGGCGGACATATCGTGACGGTCTCCTCCATAGCAGGGCTTCTCGGGGTGTTCGGCTACAGTGCATACGGTGCCTCCAAGTTCGCGGTGGTCGGCCTTTCCCAGAGCCTGAGAGACGAGCTGCTTCCGTATGGTATCAGGGTGTCTGTCCTGTGCCCCCCCGACACGGACACCCCCATGCTGGAGCGGGAAAACCTGACCAAACCTCCTGAGACAACAGCCCTGTCTGCAGGTGCGGGAATCATGAGTCCGAATGATGTGGCCCGCGCCATGATCACTGGCATGGAGAAAGGGAGGTTCATCATTCTGCCCGGCTTCGAGGCCAAGGGTATCCATCTCCTCTACAGGCTCGTTCCCGGGCTGGTGGAAAAGATCATACAGTACCAGATTGCGCGTGCACAAAAAGGCTCCTGACCCCCGCCATGGGTTCCGGAGAGCAGGTGCACGTCAGAAAGGATCAGCCGTGGGAACAAATTTTTCAATGATTGCAGCCTTTCAGATCATCACCGCTGCAGGGATTATCGTCTTCTGGCTGGCATTCTTTTCCGGGGCCATCATACCCGAGGATGCCCCTGGGTATTACCTTGCGTATGAATACGCCTTTCCCGTTGCCGACGCTCTGCTGGCTGCTGGACTGTTCTGCTCTGCTCTCTTGATCCTGAAGCGCAACCCGCTGGGCAGAGACCTTGCCCTGGTCTGTGCCGGAGCCCTCATCTTCCTGGGCATTCTGGACATCAGCTTCAACACGCTCAACGGGATCTATGCCCTGTCCACCATGGATGCCCTCACAAACGGATTCGTGAATCTGTACTGCATCGTGTTCGGCATCATCATGATCCTGACTCAGAAGGGGAACCTGCACCAGGGAAACACTGCAGCCGGTCACTGATCAGAATCTTTTTCTTTTAAGGGAGAGGACAGGCAATGTTCACAGCTCACAGGACTGCTGATTCATGAGATCACCCGGGCACCTTCCCGTGATCGACGGGCACAATGACACCCTACTGAACCTCTACCTCGTCGAGCGGGGTGGAGGTAGGTCATTCTTCGAGCGCTCGAGAACAGGCCACATCGATCTCCCCCGGGCACGGGAGGCAGGGCTCGCCGCAGGATTTTTCTCACTCTTTGTCCCGCACCACGGGCCGGATTCGAGAAACTGCCTGTCCATCACCGGAACCGGGAAGAGCTGCTGGACTGCCCCGCCCATCGATCGCGGGTATGCACGGGACATGACTGATGCCCTCATGGCGGAGCTCTTCCGCATGGTCGACGAATCCCACCACCAGGTGAGCATCGTTCGCAGCGCCACTGACCTCAGGGAGTATCTGGACAACGGCACCTTCGGAATCATCATGCACCTGGAGGGAGCCGATGCCATCGATGCATCCTTCACCACCCTGGATGTGTACCACCAGGCAGGCCTGAGGTCTCTCGGCATTGTCTGGAGCAGGCCCAACCTCTTCGGGTACGGTGTCCCGTACCTGGTGAACCACACCCCGGATACAGGACCGGGACTCACGGAGACCGGCAGGAAACTCGTCAGGGTCTGCAATGACATGGGGATCATGCTCGATCTCGCACACCTCAACGAGAAAGGGTTCTGGGAAGTTGCCTCCCTGAGCAATGCACCTTTGGTCGTAACCCATTCGGCGGCCTATGATCTCACTCCTTCCAGCAGAAACCTCATCAGCGACCAGTTCCATGCCATCAAGGAGACCGGAGGCGTCGTCGGGGTGAGCTTCTTTTCCCGGGACATCGTGACCGCTGGAAGAAGCCAGGACGAGTCCTCCTGCGCAGATATCGTCAGGCACATCACTTACATCGCCGAGCTCATCGGGATCGACCACGTGGCCTTCGGGTCCGATTTCGACGGGTGCACGGTCCCGAGCGACCTCAAGGATGTGACCGGACTCCCCAGGCTTATCACTCTGCTCAGGAACGAGGGCTTTGATGACGAGTCACTGGAAAAAGTGACTCACCGGAACTGGATCAGGGTGCTGGAAAAAACGTGGGGCAATTCGGAACAATGATGGTTCCGAGCCCTCACACCGGCACGTCCTGGAGACCTTACCCCCTGCTGTACGGCTTGACTTTGCCGGGTTTTCACGTATAGTCTTATAATAAGACATCATGTGATATCTGCTGCTTAGGGTCGTACTGACCATATTATTCCAGGGAGGTTTCTATGGCATTTGAACGGTTCTGGCATGCCTCGTACGCACCGGGGGTTCCCCCGGAAGTCGACATCGAACAGATCACCATGGACCAGGCTTTCCGTCGTACAGCCAAGCGATATCCCGATGAGGTGGCCTACATCTACATGGGCAAGCGCATCCGCTACAGGGAACTCGATGCCCTGATCAGCCGGTTTACCCGGGCGCTCAAGGACCTCGGCGTGAGACAGGGCGACACCGTGGGCATGCTCCTGCCGAACATCCCCCAGGTCGCCATAGCAGACCACGCGGTCTACCGTCTCGGGGGCATCACGGCCATGAACAACCCCCTGTACTCGGAACGGGAGCTGGAGTACCAGCTCAACGACTCGGATGCCAAGGTGCTGGTCACCCTCGACCTCCTGCTGCCCAGAGCCCTCAAGATCAAGGATCGAACCAAGGTCGAGGAGATCGTCACCTGCCACATCAACGACTACCTGCCCTTCCCCAAGAACCTCCTGTTCCCGCTGGTCAAGAAAGACATGTACCGGAAGATCGAACCCCAGAAGAACGTCCACCAGTTCATGGACCTTATCCGGAAGTATCCCGATACTCCTTTTGAGAGTGCTGCATCCTGGGACGACACGGCGGCGCTCATCTACACCGGGGGAACCACGGGGGTCAGCAAGGGGGCCATGCTCACCCATGCGAACCTCTCGTCGGTGATCCAGATCTTCAGGGCCTGGTTTCCCGACCTCAAGGACACGGGAGAGAGCATGCTCGGGGTCTACCCCATCTTTCACTCTGCAGGCTACTCGGTGAGCCAGAACTTCCCCTTTTGGAGCGGCTGGACCTGCGTACTCGTTCCCCGTCCCACCCCTGAGGTGATCGTTGAGATGCTCCGCAAATTCAAACCAAGCTTCCTTCCGGGTGTTCCCACCATCTATACCGGACTGCTCGCAAACGAGGAGTTCCGGAACATGGACCTGTCCTTTGTCAAGGGATATTTCGGCGGGGCCGCCCCCCTGCCCGAAGACACGGTGAAAACCCTCAGAGATCTCCATGGGGCAACCATCTATGATGTCTATGGGGCCACGGAAAATACCGCGTTCGCCACCTGCACCCCCTGGGGCGGAAAGGTGAAGACCGGTACCGTCGGGGTGCCGCTGCCGAATACGGATATCAAACTCGTCGACATCGAGACAGGCCAGACAACCGTGAAGACCGGGGAAACCGGGGAAGTCTGCATCAAGGGACCCCAGGTCATGCCCGGCTACTACAAGAAACCCGAGGAGACCGCTGCTGCGCTCCAAGACGGATGGTTCCACACCGGGGATATCGGTGTCTTCGACGAAGAGGGCTTCCTCTCCATCGTGGACAGGAAAAAAGACATGATCATCTCCAGCGGGTTCAACATCTATCCCAAGGAACTCGACGAGGTTCTCTTCGATCACCCGAAGATCCTGGAGGCCTGCACCGTCGGGATCCCAGACGAGTACAAGGGCGAGAGCGTCAAGGCCTTTGTCGTGGTTAAACCCGGAGAGCAGCTCGCCGCAGAAGAGGTGGTGACCTACTGCAGGAACAAGCTCGCAGCATTCAAGGTCCCCAAGGAGGTGGAATTCATCGACGAACTCCCCAAGAGCGCCATCGGAAAGATCCTCAGAAGGGAGCTCAAGGAGCGTGAACTGAAAAAGAAGGGTTCTTCCTGATACAACCCCTGCAAAGGCTGTATCGCGGGATTCCTGAGCAGTTCGCCCACGGGTGATGGTTGTTCTTGCAGTCTCCGGGTTGTTCACACCCGCGAAAGCAGTTCTATAAAAGTTTCAGCATACACGAAGAGTTCTGAACTGCACGCGGAGTATCACGATGTTCGGTGAACGATGTTCAGGTTCCACCTGTCAGTGTTTCGTATGTTGACAGGATCTCTTTCCGAAAAAGATTGTGCACATATCTTTCTCAGTTTTCGGAATCGCTGCGGCAGAGGTTTGCCTTGACATGGCAGGTACTGATTCTCTATAGTTTGTTCGCCGGATTGACCAGAACCTCCATCGTATAAGGCAACCGGTGACCATTCCCCGCAGACAGTGCAGAAATGAGAGGGAACCACGGGCATGATCACCTTCAAGAATGTTCACAAGTGGTTTGATGAACTCCATGTTCTCAACAAGGTAGATCTTCGAGTTGATCCGGGCGAGGTGGTGGTTGTCTGCGGACCCAGCGGATCGGGGAAGAGTACCCTCATCAGGTGCATCAACAAGCTCGAACCTATCCAGTCCGGAGAAATCTGGGTAGACAACATGCCCATTCACGACCCCAAGATCAATCTCAGGAGGCTCAGGGAGGAGATCGGGTTCGTGTTCCAGCAGTTCAATCTCTACCCCCACATGAGCGTGATCGAAAACATCACCCTTGCCCCCATCAATGTTCGTAAACAGAAGAAGGAAGCCGCCGAGGAGTATGCCCATTTCCTGCTGAAAAAAGTGGGCATATCGGAAAAAGCCAACGCCTACCCTGAACAGCTTTCCGGAGGGCAGCAGCAGCGCGTGGCCATTGCCCGTGGTCTTGCCATGCGCCCGAAGATCATGCTCTTCGACGAACCCACCTCGGCCCTTGATCCCGAGATGATCAACGAGGTTCTGGATGTCATGAAGACCCTGGCACGTGAGGGCATGACCATGATCGTTGTATCCCACGAGATGGGATTTGCAAGGGAGGTCGCCCATCGCGTGATCTTCATGGATGAAGGACAGCTTATCGAAAGTGCAGCGCCCAGCACCTTCTTCAAAGAGGCAAAGCATGAACGAACCAGGTTGTTCCTGAGCAAGATTCTGAGTCACTAGGCACAGGAACGCACTGCATAAGGAACGAATAAATCACTGTACGAGGAGGAGGGTATGAAAAAGCTGGTTACGGGAATGGTTCTGGTACTGTTTTTCGTCCTGTGTGCCGGGGTGTCGGTGTGCCTGGCCGGAAAGACCTATGACCGGGTCGAACGAGACGGGCTCGTCCGTATCGGATTGATGTACAACTCGATTCCGGCGGCCTACTTCAACGAGAACAACGAGTGGGTCGGATTTGACGTCGACATCGCCGAAGAAGTCGCGAAGCGAATCGGTGGGTACATGGGCAAGGACCTCAAGGTGGAACGGGTCAAGGTCAACAACAAGACGAGGATCTCGTTTCTCACCTCTGACAGGATCGACATGTCCACGGCGAACATGACGCACAAGCGCGAGCGCGACAGGGTCATCGACTTCTCCATCACCTATTTCTTCGATGGCCAGAAGATCCTCGCCAAGAAGGGCCGGTTCACGAAACACGAAGACTTCGTGGGAAAGAAGCTCGCTTCCATGCAGGGAACCACGAGTGAAAAGAATGCTGTCAACCTTCTGAAGGCGCTCGGTGATCCCAACGCGGAGAAGAACGTCATCAGCTTCCAGGATGAGCCCTCATGCTTCCTCGCCCTCCAGCAGGACAAGGTGGCCGGGTGGACCACGGACAGCACCATTCTCATCGGATTTTCCGCCAAGGAACCGGGAAAGTACGAGCTGGTCGGGGACTTCTTCAGCGATGAGCCCTACGGCATCGGCCTGCCCGAAGACGACAGCAAGTGGAGAGACTCGGTGAACTTTGCCATCCAGGATATGTGGGCCGACGGCACCTACATGAAGATTTACAACAAGTGGTACGGGGCGGACACCGAGTACTACTTCCCCATGACCGAAAAGATCGAGATGTGGCCATAAACGCTCTGAACCGGGTATGACCCAGTAAAATCTGCGGTCCATCTCCAACCAGGGGCCGCAGATTTTTTATGGAGAAGCCGGGCACGGGATCAGCTCACCAGGCAGCAAGGAATATGCACAAACACTCATCATACGATGTTCTCAAACAGGTCGGGATCTTTGCCGTCATCGCGTTCATCCTGTACCTGGTCTTTTCCCATGCCGACTTCGGCTACAAATTTCACTGGGCGGTCCTCTACGAGGAAAACCCGACCTACAAAGAGGTCTTCGGACTCTGGCTTCTGCGCGGCCTTGTCCTGACCATCAAGATTTCCCTCATCAGTACCGGAATTGCGCTGTTCCTGGGTACCATCTTCGGCATCGCCCGCCTCTCGCTCTTCAAACCGACCTACTACCTGGCAACGGGCTATGTCGAGTTCTTCAGAAATACGCCGCTGCTCGTCCAGCTGTTCTTCTGGTACTTCGCCTTTCCCATGGTTCTTCCGGAAGGCATGCGCATGTTCCTCAACGACAACAACTTCGAGTTCTGGGCTGCAACTGTGGGACTCGGCATCTACACCGGTGCCTTCGTGGCGGAAATCGTGCGTGCTGGTATCCAGGCTATTCCGCACGGGCATGTGGAGGCAGCCCTCTCCTCGGGCCTGAGCGGCCCCCAGATGCTCAGGTTTGTGATCCTGCCGCAGGCGTTCCGTGTCATCATCCCCCCCCTGGGAAGCGAATTCCTGAACAACATGAAAAACTCTTCACTGGCCATGACCATCGGGGTGGCAGAACTCTGCTGGAACTCCCAGCAGATAGAGTCCTTCACCTTCAGGGGGTTCGAGGCGACTTCGGCTGCCTCACTCATCTATCTCGGCCTGTCGTTAAGCATCTCCGTGATCATGAATTCCATCAACCACCACCTCAAGATCGGCCAGGAACAGAAGCTGACAACCCTCGACAGGATCCTCGGCGCTCTGTTCCTGCCCGTCGTGCTCGTCTTCAGGGGGATTTCCCTGATCATCACGCTGGGCAAGCGTCTGTTCAGGCTGGGCGAATTCGCGCCGGTCCACGTCGAGGCTGTCTATGTCTCTGTCTGGAAGCGCGCGCTGCTCGTGATCGCGAAGTGGCTCGTATTCCTCGGCAAGGGTCTCTTCATCGTCCTGTTTGTCACGCTCCTCGCCCTCATCACACTGGCGCTGTACTCATTCGAGTGGAGCATCATCGCGAATAATTTCAGGTCACTGCTCGTCTGGACCTTTCCCCACGGCGGTGCGGGAGAGATCTTCTTCGGCCTGGGCGGTCTGAGCATGAGCATCATCCTTGCCGCCATCGCTCTGTTCGTCAGTTTCTTCATCGGCCTCGTCTTCGGTCTGGGGAGATTGAGCAAAAATCCGGTGATCAGTACACCAAGTGTCCTGTACATCGAAATCATCAGGGGAAACCCGCTCATCATGGTCATCTTCTGGGTGTACTTTTTCTCTCCCATCGTCACAGGGATGCAGATCGACGTGTTCTGGAGCGCTGCCATCGCCTTTACGCTCTTCTCGGGCGCTTACATCGCGGAGATCGTCAGGGCGGGCGTGAGCGCCATTCCACGGGGACAGGTCGAAGCCGCAACGGCATCTGGTCTGAACTACTTCCGAACCATGCGGCACGTGGTCCTTCCCCAGGCGCTCAAGATCATGATCCCGGCCTTTGTCGGCCAGTTCATCGCCCTGTTCAAAGACACCTCACTGGCCTACATCATCGGAGTCTTCGAACTCACCACCGTCGCCCAGATGCTCAACAACCGCCTCATGATCTACCCCTTCGAGATCTACACGACCATTGCAGTGCTCTATTTTGTCTGCTGCTACGGCATGAGCATGGTGGCAAAACGGCTCGAGCAGAAATATACCCCCTCGAAACGAAGCGTTGCGGCATCGGCCGTGCCCTAACATCCACTGCCTGGGAGTCTGAAGGCTTCCCGTCCTGTTTTGCCATTCTGTCACAGAAAGAGGTGGAATTCAGTTCATTTTGCCAATTTGTCATTCCATAGTATTCATCTGCATCCCGGTTGTGACACATTGACAACAAGCCCTGTGAATCAATCTATTTTCTCTTGTTATATTATATGGTTAGAAACTTTTATTTCTGGCATGGCTTTTGCTTTTTTTCTTGTGAGAAACAAAAAGGAGAACGATGATGATAACGCTCTGGATCATAATTGGATGTCTTTTCCTCACCGGTATTGGTATCAGGTTCCTGTATCGGGTTCTGGGGCTCTCCCCTGTCGAAGCAACCGCGATCTTCGCGCTGATCGTCGTTCTGGTGGGAATCAACACCGGAACAGCCAGGCTGATGATCGCTCAGTTGTTCTAATTCAAGGAGATAAACATGGCCAAGAGGTACCGCATACCGAGAAAACTGATGGGGAAGCTCACCCGGATCAGCGCCCATGGCTTTGTCCTGGTACTCATGACCTTCCTCGGGCTCTATGGCGGGCTGTACCTTGACCAGGTAACCAACATGGCGCCAAACTTCACCCTGCTGGGTCTTGTCCTGGGGATCATCATCGGGTTCAAAGGGTTCATTCAGGAAGCTATCAACGAAAGGAGAAACGCATCATGACACTGATATTCTTGCTGCTGGGTATCGTATCCTTCGTGGCCATCGGAATCCGGTTCGCCACCAGAATCACCACTCGAGAGCCAGTGACCTCCCGCGTAAAATAATCAGAGCTTTCTTCATAGCCTCCTAGGGGAGCCTCGATTTCCCTCCATCTGAGGCTCCATACATCCAATCTTTCACCAAAACCCTTCCTTCCCTGCCCATACTTCTCTCCAGTGCACTGTGCGTGTGCCGCAGCAGAGACGTGGATCAATCACCGGCCGACTGGAATCTTTTCCAGGAAAGACCTGGCAAGCATATAGCCCCACACCGTCAAGGCAGCGGCGATGATTCGTGGGAAGAGCACCCAGAACAGGGATGCACCAATGGCTACGAAGAGGAGGGTATCTTCGATCAGTGAATGAGAGATTCCCAGTGAGATGTTGAGCCGAACCAGGGCATCCTGATCCACCTGCCCTGTCCTGGCCTCGGCGATCAGGACACCGGAGCCGTAGGCAAGGCCGAACACGAGGCCGGCCATCCACATGAACGTGGTATTCTTCGGCAGACCGTTGACTGCGGTGAGTGGTTTCAGAAGGGAGACGACGGGGGCGAACGCGTTGAAAAACCGCATGGTGTCGATGAGGAGGTTGATACCGGTGATGATGAGGATCACCATGACGGTGAGATCGGCTGTCTGGCCTATCCAGGCCAGGGATGCCTCGGCAACACCCTGTCCGCTCCTTTCCACGACGTGTGCAACACTCATGCCCGTATCTTTCAGGCTTTCAGGCAGAATGAGCGAGAGGACAACCCCCATGAAGGCTGCCATGACGATGCGCATGAGGGTCATGATCAGGCCGGACACACCGGTCTTTGCCTGAACCGCAGATTCGACCACCAGATTGTGACAGATCAGCATCATGGTTGCGATGATGGTGATGCTCCAGGCATCGAATCCCAGGGGCACCATCACGGCGATGCCTGCGTAGATGTTGATCAGTGCCCCGGCGATAAGGACGAGCGATGCCTCTGCAGGCAGAGAGAAAATCCTCATGACGGGAGAGAGAAACCCGGAAAGGTACTCCAGGGCCCCGGTGTACTGGAGAATGGTCATGGCGAAAGAGATGGGAATCATGATGATGAGGATGGTCCACGAGGCCTGCAGGCTTTTCCTCCCTGAGTCGGAGAGCACATGTCTGAGCTTCTCATGCATCCCACCCATTAAGCATACTCGGCGGAAAAAATCATTACCGTAAAAAAGATCATGGACCACAAACTCCCGTGTGCCACGAGGGAGGTGAACGTGGATCTTTTCACGATATTCTGCTAGAGGTGTCCAAGGATTGACCCATAAAACAGAGGGTGGCTTCATGGGCAGCTGCTCAGGAGGAATCAATCCGGGTGATGTTCCTGCCCCCCTTGATTCAGACTCCGCCGAGGGGAATGAAACCAATCCCGGGTAAGGGCAGGCAAGAGAAGATACCGGGTGAACCCGGTTCAGGAGGGATCATGATCTCGCGAATCGACCATGTTGCCATGGCGGTACAGGACTATGACGGAGCGTTCGACTTCTTCACCAGGGTGTTCGGAGCCGTTCCCTGCACGAGCAGCCAGGATGATGCCCTGCAGTATACGTGGCAGATCCTGGCACTGGGGGATCTCAGCAGGATCGAACTGCTGAGGCCCACCGGCGAGAAGAGTTTCCTGGGCCCCTTCCTGAGAAACAGGATCGGGGGAGTCCATCACATCACGATGCAGACCCCTGACATCGAGCAGGCACGAGAGCACCTCGAGGAACATTCCGTTCCGTATTTCGGGTTCAACGATGTCTTCGACATCTGGAAGGAACTCTTCATCCACCCCAGGGATGCGTACGGCACACTCATCCAGATCGCCGAGTTCGAGGCAGATGACTGGCTCAGTGAGTCGGTGAAGATGCACCCGGACCGGAAATGGGAGATCGAGCAGAGCGACGACGGGTGCACAGCGACCTTTGCACACCCCGGTGGAGCTACGGTTAAAATCACGCTGTCAAGGGATGATCTGCGCTCCCTGATCAGGGACCTGGAGGAGGCACTCTGAAGGTGCAGCCCGTCGTATCTGCAGGAGGTTCACGGCATCATCGTTGCCATGACTCAAGGCGCACCACAGCATACATGACCCCCTCGAGCCAAACCGTCAGATGCATTCCTGCATCCAGGGGTGCAGGAATCGCCAGTCATGCTCACACCACCTTGTCAGAGACGCATCCCTGCATCCAGGGGTGCAGGAGCAATGACACATGACGACTCTGATTCATGTGGATAACGCCATCCGGATCCTGGAGGCAGACCTTCCCCGCAGCACGGTTGCGCGGATCGAGGCCGATCTCACCCTGGTAAACCCCAAGTGGGAGCAGGTTGAAACCTACAGCAGGAGCAGGAGACGGAACTTCCAGCCGGAATTCCTCACCTACTACACGAGGAAGAACCGCGTCCTCATCCTGCCCCGCGGCTATATCCACCGTCTCAGGCACTACCTAGGGGATGCCGATCACAGGATCGTGGACAAAACACGGCTCCTTCCCGAGGTTCCCTTCTCGTTCAAGGCCCGTCTCCACCCCTACCAGGCAGCCGCCATCACGGACATCACCAGCCGCAGGTTCGGGGTGCTGGAGGCCCCCCCAGGGGCGGGGAAGACCGTGATCGCCCTGAACATCGTTGCCTTGAGGAAGCAGCCCACCCTGGTGATCGTGCACACCAAGGAGCTCATGTACCAGTGGCAGAAGCGGTCCATGGATTTTCTCGACTTGGGTCCCGGCGACATCGGCCTCATCGGTGATGGACACGGGACCATCGGTGAGGGTCTCACCATCGCCATCATCAACTCCCTCCCCAAGATGCTCCCGGAGATGAAGTCTCGGATCGGCCAGGTCATCGTGGACGAATGCCACCACATCCCGGCACGGACCTTTACCGATGCGGTGAGTCTTCTTGACTGCGCCTACATGCTCGGTCTCTCGGCAACCCCTTACCGGCGGGACAAGCTCACCAGGATCATCTACTTCTACCTCGGAGACCGGATGCACCTCATCAGGGCGTCCGAACTGCAGGCGCAGGACAAGATCATGCGGGCGAAGCTGATCCTCAGGCACACCAACTGCTCCTATTTCTTTGATTCGGATGAGTACCAGTACATGATCTCCGCCCTCGTGGACGACCGGCAGCGCAACTCCCTCATCGTCGAAGATGTCGTGTCACGGGCAACGCGCCCCGGAAGCGGGATTGCCCTCGTGGTGTCCGACCGAGTGGCCCACTGCGAGGAGCTCCACCGCGCCATCTGCCATCAGGGTGTCGATGCCTGCCTGCTCACCGGGTCGGTCCCGGTGAAAACCCGCGCCGAGATCATTGAACGACTCAACGCAAACCAGGCACAGGTGCTCGTTGCCACGGCACAGCTCATCGGGGAAGGGTTCGACCTCAAGCAGCTCTCCGCGATCTTCCTGGCCACACCCATCAAATTCACCGGCAGGGTCAAGCAGTACATCGGGAGAATCCTGCGGATCAGCGAAGGCAAAGAAGAGGCCCTGATCTTCGATTACCTGGACACCAACGGCATGCTCAAGAACAGCTTTCATTCACGGTTGAGCGCCTATCAGGACATGGGGGTAACCCTTGAAGCGGTGCGTGACTGAAGAATTCTCCTGGTCCATGCGACCGGGTTCCGTCATGGGCCGTGCCCGAGTACGGCACCCGTCCCTGGTGCTGGCACTGAAGACTGCTCCCTGCCTGGTGCCCCCGCACACGAGCGCCGGACGGGAGCCGGACGGTCGCCGGAGCCTTGCCTGCCCTGGATATTCTCTGGTGCCCTTGCACGCGAGAGCCGGACTTTCAATCCATCGGTCTCCTCGCGGTTATTTTCCCAGGATGCCGTCCAGGAGTTGTTTGATCGCCTCGTCAGTCGCCGGGTCTGTTTCCGGGATTCTGAAGCGTTCCCTGAGCTGGTCGACACCCTTTCTTGCATAGTACCGGGCAGCGGCATCGGAAAGGTACTTGGAGTCCACAACCGTCCTGGGCTTGTCGATGGTGCCCTGCACCGTCAGGGGCAGCACAAGGCGCTGCTGGGCATCGAGGAGCGTCTGGAGGAATTCGGCCCTGCGGACCATCCTGGCGGACTGGGCCTTTGACAGGATCATCCTGCCCCTGAGATCCAGGGCCCCGGATGCAAGATCGGTGGACCCTGCGAGGGTCGCCAGTGAGCCGGTGTCATTTCCGATATGGATGTTGCTCAGCTCCAGGCCTGGAATCGTGGCAACCGTGTCCGCAAGGGTGAACCGCACCTTCAGGAAATCAAACCGCGACATGCGGTACTGTTCGATCTCGCTCTTTGAGATCCCGAGAAGCTCTTCGAATCCCTGGATACTCAAGAGCTCATCCAGGGAGCTGCCCGTAAGGTCGAAGTTCATCCACTGGCCCTGGGTCAGCTGAAGGTCCCCTGTTGCATTGACCCCGGCAAGTCCTGGTTTGGCAGTTGAGCCCTGAATCTCCATGCTGCCGGAGAGCACCCCGGAGAAATTCTGTCCGTGCGGCGTGACTGCCCCGAGCAGCTCTCCTGCGGCCACGTCTCGAAACACAGGGGCGGCTCTCCATGTTCCATTCGGGATGCTGTACGAGGCATTCCCCTTAAGGGAGCCACGGAATCCGTTCATGGCAAAAGAATCTACCAGGATCTGCTCCGGCGTGTAGGACACGGTTGCAGACACGTCACGCATCACGTGTGAAAACGCTGCGACCCGGGAGATCCGCGCAGCGAGCTTCGCCGTGGTCTTTTCTGCTGTCCGAGCTGTCCCATCGAACCCGACGCCGGAGAGGATCACCCGCTCTCGAGCGCCCCCCGTGGCTGCAGCCTGATCCTGGGGAAGAAGAACGCTTAACCGCTCCAGGCTCCCTGCGAGTGTGATCCTGAGATCTTCAGCGTTCCCCCTGAGACCGGCGTCCAGGGAAAGTCCTCCCTCGGGGGCATACTCCGAGGCAATCGGCACGTACGCGGCCAAATTCTCCAGGGGCAGGGCCCGGATCTTCATCTGCAGATCGATCACCGGGGTATCTCCGGCCATATTCACGGTGCCAGCGGCGTGAATGGTGCTTTGGTCAAGGGTGAGATTCAGGTCTCCGATGGTGAGGAGCAGTGCTTCGAGCCCGATCTGTGCGCGCGCCGAAAGGGGTTTCCCCGGCTGCTTGCTGAAGAATTCCCCGTAGGAGATCTTCATTTCATCCATGACGAGATCAGCGCTCACCTCGGACGCAGTTGACGTTCCGATAACCTCGGCCTCGACACGGGTGGTGCCTTCTACCACGAGCTCGGGCGGGAGAGAACCCATCGTGCCGGGAAGAATGGACAGCATGTCCGTGACGTCGAGGGAATCACTCTCCAGTGACAGGTTCCACTGCGGCGTGCTGAAGAGCTTCTCGATCTTTCCCGCTGCTGTTGCCGTGATCTCGTTTACCGTTATTGCCACGGAATCCACGAGGATCGTCTGCGAAGGATACTCGAGGGCGACTCGTCCCGCAATCTTGAGGAAGAGCTTCTCTGCAGCGTTTTCCGGTCGTTCCCCTCCCTTGGTGGGAAGAACGAAATCCCTGAGCACCAGCTCTGTGTCGGCCTCGATTTTCTGTGAGAGCATCCCCCTGAGGGAGACCGCTGCGCTGGCGCTTCCCGTGAGAGACACCGGCAGCTTGAGGCCCGTATCATCGAGCCCCGTTTCATCGAGACGCACCTGGAGGTCAAAGGGGATTGCTTCGGGCCTGATCTCCTCGCCGATGGGGCCGACACTACCCCTGAGATGGATGTTCTCTCGGGCAGAGTGCAAAAACGAGGCTGACAGGTCGATTTCAATGGGGGTGTGCAGAGAGACATCCCTGGTCCTGAGGTCGAGGCGCTCCACGAGGAGCGGGCCTGTTCCGGGGAGGAGGAGTTCATCGGTGTAGAATATTTCCCCGCCCTTTAACGCGAGATCCTGGACAAACAGGGCTGCGATGATACCAGCCGGGGGAGTCTGCTGGAGGGGGTCTGTTGCATCCGTCTCAGCCCGGGGTTCGAGAAGATCCGAGAAGCTGAACTCACCCCTGGCGTTTCTGGCAAGGCGTACCACCGGGTCCTTCATCGCAACTCCCGTCACCTTGATCTCTTTTTTCAGGAGGCTCAGGAGGCTCACCCTGATCTGGAAGCGATCGATGACGAGAAAGTCCTGTGAAGAAAACACAGGATTGTCCGCGATCCTGAGCCCGGATATCTCGGCCCCCAGTCGGGGGATGATGGTGAGGCGGATCCCATCAAGATCCACCTTCCTGCCGATGGCGTCCTGAACACGGGTAGTCACCATGCCTCTGAACCTGTCGAGATCCACAAGGTACGGGACCAGGAGAAGAATCAGGAAACACGTTCCGAGCACGACCACAACGCCGACCACGAGCTTTTTCATGCACGACTCCTTCGAGGATCTTGCCACCGTTGAAAAATCCTGTGAAAGTTTAGCACCGGAACGACAACCTTACAAGCATTCCCGGGATCACGGTTCGTGACACGATAAAGGATCTGAGCCAAGGTATCGAATGACCCGGTTCATCTCCTTCTCCGCTTGCTTTTCTGCCATTCAGGCCCTTCCCGACGTCTCGCCGGAAGGTCGCGCCGCTGGTGGCTGCCCCCCTGTTTTTCCGTCAGCCCTGATTCTTCCGGGGGATCATGTCGAGGCCGAGCTGTCCCCCCGGGTTCATGATGCCATTGGGGTCGAAGTGCCGCTTCAAGGCCCTGAGCACTGCAAGCTGCTCACTCCCGAGGTGTTCTTCGATCCAGGGTGCGAGCAGGCGGCCGATGCCGTGGTGATGGCTGGGCGACCCACCACACTGGATGATTCGATCAACGATCCCCCGGTGGAAGCTCCGGTACTCATCGGGATCGTCGATGGTGGCCAGAAAGATGAAATACAGGTTCGTTCCCTGGGCATAGAAGTGCGATGCGTGGGTCATGCACATGGTCTTCGGCCTGTTCTTGATGTACTCCCTCACACCCTGGTGGACCCTGTGGAGATCCGCCCAGGTAACCGAGGTCTCCAGGGTGTCGATGACGATCCCGAAGTCCTGGAGATCTTCGCGCATGTAGGGCTCGGTGTAGCGAGTGTGCTCCCACTTTCTGATGGGATACCCGGTGAGGGAGACCGCACCGTGGCTCTTTGCGATCCGGTGCACCTGGTTCCTGATGTTCCTGGCAAAGTGCTTTTCACCCTCAGCGTTTCCCAGGCAGAGGCACCGCTGCATGGGCATGAACCCTTTTTTCTGCAGATACCCATCGACGATGGACGGCATGCCGTAGAGTTTGAGCCCCCGGTCGGTCTCTTCAGGGTCCGATATCCGGTAGATGGCCGGCATGCCGAATTCGGCCTGACAGATCTCCCTGCTCGCATCCACGGCCGCTTCCCAGCTCGGGAACATGAAGCTGAACCGCTGCGTGTTCTCGGGCATGTACCGGTAGACCTTCATGGTGACTTCCACCAGGATCCCGAAGGTGCCTTCGGAGCCCTTCATGATGTCGTTCACCTTGGGCCCTGTTGCCGTTGCCGGATAGTCGTGGGTCTTGAACGTGCCGGCAGAGGTCACGTACTCCTGGCTGATGACCAGGTCGCAGGCGTCTCCGTAGTAACTGGAGGCCTGCCCCGATCCGAAGGTGACGATCCATCCTCCCACGGTGGAGTACTCGAAGGACTGGGGAAAATGCCCGCAGGTGAATCTCCTTCTGGAGCCGAACAGCTCAGGGGCCCTGTTCAGCGCCTCTTCGTACGCAGGCCCAAAGATCCCGGGCTGAACACGTGCGGTCTGGTTGATCTCGTTGACCTCCAGCACCTTGTTCATGTGTGTGCTCAACACCAGCGTGATGCCCCCCTTCGACGGCCTGACACCGAAATTTACAGAGGTCCCTGCAGCGAAGACCGTGATGGGAATCTTCTCCTGGTTACAGTACGTTACGATCTCCTGCACGTCTTCCTTGGAACGGGGATGCACCACGAGATCTGCCACTTCGCGTATAATTCCCTTCCTGAGTTCCATGAGTTCTTCGGTGGTCTTTCCGTAGGAATATTTTACCCTGGAGTAGTCATCGGTGGCGATGTTCTGCGTTCCGACGATCTTCTCCATCCGCTCCTGGTGACGTGAATCCAGGCCCAGCGGCCTGTCCAGTCTCACCTGAGTCAGACCTTCGCCCCTCTTGTGCATAAAGTCTTCGTCACGAAGCGAAAACTCGTCCTTGATCATCTGGAACCACTTGGCACTGGGGTGTTTGAAGGCAGTGGGAGAACCGTACTTGACTATGGACCGGAACGATTGCCGGGGAGGTGCAGTTTCTGTCCATTCAGGGACAAACCTTGTCTTTCGCATCATGAAACCCTCCTGCACGGATCATCCGACACGATGATCCTCTGTCATCCGGGGGCCCCATGTGCCCCCTTGCAAAGCTAGGAAACCGGCAGCTTCAGCAGTTCTAGAAACGCGTCGCATTCCCTCTCGAGCCGTTCGTGACTCCAGTTCAGTTCACGTGCCGCGAGCGAGGCGACCTTTTTCATCACCTCGTCTCCGGGATGGCCAAGGGTTGCAATCCCGGTCCTGCGAAACATGATGTCACTCAAGCTTCTGGCCATTTCCTCCCGCACGGCATAGAGAACCTGTGCAAGAATTTCTCCGTCTTCGTTGAGGATTTCCCTGAGGGACTCGTCTTCCCGTGCCAGGGCAAGAATCGATGTGTATCGTGTTCCATAGGTGCGGGCCAGGTACGCCACTGTGTCTCTGCCGAAGTCACGATTGTTTCTGACTGCGGAGAACAGGAACTCATTCATGTCCGTGATATCGCATCCATAGAGCGGCAGCCGGTCCGTAAAACTCCTCCCGATGTCCCTGGAAAGCTTCTTTTCGACAAGGGTCATGGTCGTCTGGGCAAGATTCCTGCTCGTGGTATACTTCCCGCCTTCAACGGTGATCAACCCCTCGAGACCGTCTGCTGCATTGTCGTAGACCTCGTACCTCCTCGAGGTTCTGTAGGTTTCCTCGGTCTGGTCTTCCACCAGAGGCCTCAATCCACCGTAGTAGTACAGGACATCATCTAAGCACAGGGTTCCGTCTCCAAACGACTCGTTCACCTCATCGATGAGTTCGAGGATACTCTCTTTGGTAACCCGGTAGTCGTCGGGATTCCCCAGGTACTCCTTGTCTGTGGTGCCAATGAGCGTGTGGCCTCTCCAGGGGATGAGAAAAAAATGCCGCCCCTTTTCTGTCGTGTATCCCACGACATGAGAATTCACGAGTTTTTTCGTGATGATGTGGATCCCCTCGGATCTCCTGAGCTGATCGCTCACCCCACCGGGTTTTGCAAGATCGAGCAGGATATCGGCCCATGGACCGGTACAATTGATGATGATGTCAGCAGTGAGCGTCCTGGTTGTCCCACGCAGGACGTCCGTAACCTCGACACCCCTGAGGTGGTGTCCCCCATCCACCAGGAATTGTTCCACCTTGGTGTAGTTCGCAACCCGCGCCCCGAAGCTCACGGCGGATTGTATGAATGCCAGCGTGAGCCTCTCGGGGAAAATGCTCGTGCAGTCGTAGAAAATGGATGCCCCTTTGAGTCCCGTGCGCCGCACATTCGGTTCTTTGATGAGCACCTCTTGCACAGAGATGGTGGTGTGGGAGGGGATTTTCTTGCTCGCATCCCAGGTCCTGCCCCTGTCGAAGGAGAGGATGTCGTAGAGAAACAACCCTGTCTTGATAAACCACTTGTTGTTTTTCAGGGAGGTCCCGGCATGGATCCACATCATGGGATAGGGATACACGAAGTTGGGGGCGATGTTTTCCAGGGTTTTCCGTTCCCTGAGGGATTCCCTCACCAGGCCGAACTCGAGGTTGTTCAGATACCTCAGCCCCCCGTGGATCAGCTTCGAGGTCACCGCTGAGGTGGCCGAGGAGAAATCCTTTTTCTCAACGAGCGCAACACTGAGCCCCCTGGTTGCGGCTTCGTAGGCCATGGCGGCACCGGTAATCCCCCCACCGATAACGAGGACATCCACCTTCTCATTCCCGGTCTCTTCGATAAACCTGTTCATACGCTCACCCGGCTCCCCTTGTTTTCCTTCATGTTCCCGCCACTCCAGGAATAGTTACGCACCTGTTCCCCTGCAAGAGGTGTCCACCGATCCCCGAGGGTCTGCGTTTTCATCGTGATACGTCTCTCGTTTCCATTTCCAGGGCACGTCGACGATTTCACCCGGCACCTGAATGGAAAACAGTGCATCGAAAGCCTTTCGCAGGACCGCACGCTGCTGCGCTACGTTGAATGGTTCTCCCAGGGGGTGTCCAAAGGGCCACTTAAGAAAGATGCTCCGTGGGGGTTTCACGGTCTCGGTGTACTGTCTCACGATGGAGATCCCGATGGTGGGAATCCCCGACTCCTCGATCACCCGCTGGACCAGTCCCACGGACTGGTTGCAGATGGCTCACCCCGGGGTGAGGAGAACGCAATCGGCCCTCGCATCGTTCAGCCGCGCGGCTATTTCGGGCGCCGTGATCTCCATGAGCGTATAGATGTGGTGACCGTCGATGTGGCCCATGAGGCTGAAATTCGCCTCGCAGACCTGTCTGATGCGACCTTCCCGGGCAAATTCCTTCAGCCTGGCGAGGGGGAACACGATGTTGATGTCTGCATCGGCATCACGGTGATCATAGTAGTCGTGGGTGATCATGAGTTCGTTGGCCCCGACATCAGGACCCAGTTCTCTGAAGCTCGGGTCGCCCAGCGGATCATTCATATCAAAGGGCCTGTGATGTTTCAGGTGTACGCCGGCGGTTGTTACCAGGGCAACTACGGACTCTTCAAGGGCTTTTTTCACCGGGGTCCAGGGGATGTCCCGGGTCTCCCAGGGACGGTACGATCTGACAAAGGGGACAGCCAGCGCAGGGAAACGCGTTATCACGCGCGCAATGATCCTGTTCTTGATCCGGGAATAGTTCATTGGTTCCTTCCTTCCCCGAAATGAGTGTAGCAGGATCGGGGAGGTATTTCAATGATCCCCCTGTGATGGCGACCCGGGGAGTAGGCACCCCTGTTCCCGGGAAACCAGGGAGAACCCCTTGCATCAGTTCCTCTTCTGAGTACAATACAGGTGAACATAAGGGCTCACAGACAGGGGGGACAGAGCCATGCAGTTTGAATTTTCCACAGCCGGATCCATCGTCTTTGGGCAGGGCACCATCAGAACGCTTCCTGACCGTGTTTCGGGGTGGGGCAGACGCTCCCTCGTCATCACCGGGAGCACTTCAGACCGGGCGGCCATGCTCATCGATGGCCTCCACAACACCGGAATCTCCACCGCGGTCTTCCAGGTGGGCGTTGAACCCACAACCGAGATCATTACCGAGGGCGTCACCCTGGCCAGGATTGAAG
>DSBG01000161.1 GCA_011046135.1 Deltaproteobacteria bacterium | reverse complement strand
TATTATCCCCCATCATGGCAATCTCCTTTCTTAATTTTGGTCGATTAACCTCAATAATAAGAGGGAGGTTGCCATGATTCTCTCAGGCAATCTCAACTTTCTTACATACCGTCTGAAGCCCCTCCTTCGGTCCTGTTTTGCTGCGATCATCCACCCCTGCACCAGGAAGAATCCGGGCGGCCTTATTCCACATACCTTGCACGGAAGGCACCAGGGGCGTACTATTACCCTGGTGCTTTTTTTTGCGCAAGGAGGGTTCCCATGAGAAGAACGTTCATTATGCGGTGTGCGGGGGTTTCCATCCTGGTGGTGCTTGGAGGACTGCTCGGAGGCTGCGCTTCGCTCAACACGTACCAGAAATCGGGTGAGATCAGCCTGCCCGGCCTGCAGGAGCCGGTTACGGTCATGCGGGACGAGAAAGGCATGGCCTCGATCTACGCACAGTCGGTCGACGACGCCTTCATGGCCCATGGATTCATCACCGCCCAGGACCGCCTGTTCCAGATGGAACTCACCCGGCTCTTCGCCACGGGAAGAATCTCAGAGCTGGCAGGGGAGAAGGCACTTCCGCTTGACACCAGGCTGCGCACCCTGGGGTTTCACCGCAACGCCATAAAGCACGCCGCCATCCTCGACGGAAAGGCGCGGAATTTTTTCACGCGCTATATCGACGGCGTCAACGCCTTCATCCAGGATCATCCGAAAAGTTTTCCCCTCGAGTTCAGGCTCGCCGGCATCGCACCCACGCCCTGGACCATCGAGGATTCTCTGGCCATCATGTACCTCATGGGCTGGGACTCGGCAGCCAACATCCAGACCGAGATCATCACCCAGATGCTCATCGAGCGGGTCGGTGCCGAGAAGGCGTTTGAACTCTTCCCCCTGAACGTCAACCCCGATGACACGGCGTATGCCCCAGTGACAGAGCCGTTTTCCACCGTGGCCCGCCTGGGGATCGATCTCTCCCGGGACACCTCACTCATGGCCTACCTAGAGGAAGGCCCGCACCGCCTGGGGAGCAACAACTGGACCGTGGGGCCGAACCATTCTCCCCAGGGAAAACCCATTGTCGCCAACGACCCTCACCTCGATGCCACTGTGCTGCCCGGACCCTGGTATCCGGCAGGCATCATCACCCCGGAATTCAGGGCGGTTGGCGTCAACATACCCGGGCTGCCAGGCCTCGTGATCGGCCGCACCGAGCACCTCGCCATCGGGGTCACCAATTCCTACGGTGACGCACAGGACCTCTTTATCGAGACCCTCGACCCCGATGACCCGTCGCGCTACCTGGAAGGGACAACCTCCCTGCCCTTTACCGAGATCAGAGAGACCATCAGGGTCAAGGACAAGAAGGCTCAAGAAGGCTTCCGCAACGAGGAGATTACCATCAGACTCACCCGGCGTGGCCCGGTGATCTCAAACGTGCTGCCCGGGTTGAAGACGGACAAGGTCGTCAGCATGCGCTGGGCACCCTATGAAACCATGGGAAGGGATGTCGGGCTCGACAGGATCCTGACCGCGACAGACGTATCTGCCGTCCGCGATGCCATCAGCAGGCTGAACGCCATCATGCTCAACTTCGTGTTTGCCGACACCAGCGGCAACATCGGCTGGCAGACATCGGGCACGCTTCCTATCCGCAGATCGGGCGACGGCACGGTCCCCCTCGTGGTCACAGACAGCACGGACAACTGGATCGGATGGATCCCCTTCAACGAGACACCCCAGGCGTACAATCCCGCCAGGGGGTGGGTGGGCACCTGCAACCACCTGACCGTGAAATCGGACTACCCCTACTACTACACCTCCCACGCATCACCCTCGTTCCGCTACCGCAGGCTCATGGAGCTGCTCGACGTGCCGGGGGTGAAGACTACCCACGATCACTGGATGATCCAGCGCGACACCAAGAACCTCATGGCTGAACAGATCTCACCCGTGATGGCAGCAGCGCTTGCAGCGCACGACGACACGAAAGACCTCGCGCGCATCCTGGACCAGTGGTCGTATTTCGATGACCCGGAGCTGGCTGCCCCGGCTGTCTTCCAGTCTGTGTACCGCGAATTCGCCTTCCAGGTGTTCGCTGACGAGCTCGGTGATGAGCTCACCACCACCATGCTGAAAAACTGGTACTTCTGGCAGGAGCGGCTCATGTACATGGTCTTGAACGGCACCTCACCCTGGTTCGACGACATCACCACAGGTGAGATCACGGAGTCCCGAGACGACTTGTTTGTCAGGTCAGCCCGCATCGCCCGGGCGGAGATGGAAGAAACACTCGGAAAAAACCCGGTGAAATGGCAGTGGGGAAAGCTCCACAGGCTCACCCTGGTGAGTCCCATCAGGCGCTCCGGCTTTGGGGCGGGGCTGCTCGGAGCAGGATCGAACTCCATGGGAGGCTCGGGTGAAACCCTGTACCGCGCCATCTTCTCCTATGACAAACCCTTCGGCGTGACCACCTCTGCATCGCTGCGTATGGTGGCCGACCTGAGCGATGGCGACAAGGTGACTGCCGTGCTGCCTGGGGGAGTCTCCGCCCGCCTGTTCGATCCGCACCGCACAGACCAGGTGAAGGCATTCATGAACGGCGAGAAGCTCTACTGGTGGTTCAGTGATGAGGCAATCCGGGAGCACAGCAAAACCACGCTGGTGCTGATACCGTAGCACCCTCGGCAGGAGCCCCTTCAGGGGCGATTTATCGGGGCCCCTCCTACGGGAATGTCAGGGGATAATTGATCTCGGTTGTAGGAGGCCGTTTACGGCCGAAATTCGGTCGGGGCTGTTAGCCCCTCCTACACATCTCCAACACACCTCTTACGCGGAGAGGGATGCCTCTATGTCCTGCACAATACGGGCGAGCATGGCATTGAAGTCCCGGGAATCTTCTCCGAAGTGGGCCCTGCGGTGGCACACCGGGCAGAGCGCAATCACCCAGTGAGGATGGTCGGGACCGCCGTCGGTGAGACGGCGGATGTGGTGCGGCTCGAGGTAGGGCATGCCCTGGCAGTCGGCAAACGGTGCCATCTGTCCGCATCCCTCGCAGATTCCCGCGGCCCGCTTGAGCACGTAGACCCTGATGGCGCCGCTGCGATAGCGGACAGACTGTTTCCTTGCCAGGGAATCGTGTGCATTGAGCGTGAGAGACAATGCGCGATCGCGCAGCACGGAAAGCGGTTGATCCCAGTGGTCATCCTCGAGACTGTGATCTACGTGAACCTGACTGATAAATGCAGAGACCGGGACGAGTTCGAACACAAAGACCTTGCGCAGCAGCCCAGCCCTGTCCGGCGACAGGCGCTCCTCGTACCCGGTGCAGACCATCTGGCCCACGTAGCGAACCATGCCCTTTCTGGTGGACTCGAAGAGGTGGAGGTCCTTTCCCTCTTCGGCATGGTTCAGGATCGCGCGGTTTCCCCGGGTAAACGTCATGTCGCCGCTCTGGCCCTCACCGCCGAAGAGAAAGGCGTCGTCGTCGGTCCAGCCATCCTGGTACCCGTACTGCTGGCCCTGCTCGCCGGTAAAGAGCAGGATGACGGGGTAGCTGGCCGGGGTGCTCACGCCGCCCTGGGTCTGCCCCCCGTAGCGGGCATGAAGATCACGGCGGACATAGCTCTGGCCGATGACAAACACGGTGCAGCGTGCTCCTTTCGATTCGCGCACAGCCGTGCGCAGCACTGCTTGACTGCAAAAACAGTATGGTTTTTTTACCACAGCAGCCCTTCACTGTCAAAAAAACATGGAGCCAGGCGACGGGGCAGATCTTGTGTCAGGATCGGAAAGGGGAGTGCCACCGTCGGTGACGAGACTATAAAGCAGGATGCAGAACGTGGTACAACGTTCCTTTCTGTGGAGTTTGCCACAGACCTTAAAGGAAACCGAAGGCGCGTGATGTTCACCTCCCTGCCCCACGGATTTCCTTAAAACGCCTGATGCCGGTCCTGAAATTGGGTTGACAATCCACCTGGTCGGCGTTACCTTTCAGGAGACAGACCGGCCGGTCTGTCTTTCAGGATGAACGGGCAGCTGTTCATGACCATCAATGAAGGAGGTACCCCATGAGTGACAAGACGTACAAGGCTTTGCTGGTGGAGGAAACGCAGGACAAGACCTATGTGAGAAAGCTCACCGACCTGCCCATCGACTCCCTTCCTGCCGGAGATGTCCTGGTGAAGGTGCAGTATTCCTCTCTGAACTACAAAGATGCCCTTTCGGCCACCGGCAACAAGGGCGTAACCCGGCAGTATCCCCACACCCCCGGCATCGATGCCGCCGGCGTGGTGGAGGAGAGCAGCAACCCGAAGTTCACGCCCGGCGAGGACGTCATCGTCACGAGCTACGACCTGGGGATGAACACCTCGGGGGGCTTCGGCCAGTACATCCGGGTCCCTGCAGACTGGGTGGTGAAGCGCCCTGCGAACCTCAGCCTCCGCGAGAGCATGGTGTATGGCACGGCCGGCTTCACCGCGGCGCTTTCGGTCAACCGCCTCGTGGACTACGGCATCACCCCGGACAAGGGTGAGGTACTGGTCTCGGGGGCCACAGGTGGCGTGGGCAGCATCGCCGTCTCGATCCTGTCCAAGATCGGGTACACCGTTGCTGCGGTAAACGGCGTGGTGGACGAGACCGACTACCTCAAGGAGATCGGGGCCACGACCGTGATCAGCATTGAGGAGGCGAGTGACACGAGCTCCCGGCCCATGCTGAAAACGCGCTGGGCAGGGTGCGTGGACACCGTGGGCGGCGTCATCCTCTCGACATCCATCAGGTCCACGGCGCCCTGGGGAGCCGTCACCTCCTGCGGCAATGTCGCTTCCCCTGACCTGCCGCTGACCGTGTTTCCCTTTATCCTGCGGGGTGTCACACTCATGGGCATCGACTCCCAGAACTGCCCCATGCCGCTTCGGCAGAAGACCTGGGACAGGCTTGCCACCGAGTGGAAGATCCCCTGGCTCGACAAGATCACCTCAGAGACATCCCTTGCGGACCTGAACGATCGGATCGAAATCATGCTCAAGGGAAAACACAAGGGAAGGACCATCGTCCGCCTGTGGTAGTGAGCTAGGGGACCCCATTAAAATTCCCTCAGGGATTCCGAGATGCCCTTGTGCACCTCGTACCAGAAATCGAGGGCGGCGGCTTGCTTGTCCTTCTCGAAGCGGTCGATCCACAAGAGGAACTCCTTTCCCTGCTCCTGGTCCACGTCGCGTTTTCGCTTGAGAAACGTCAGGACAAAGTCGCTGCACCGCTCGCTCTCCCAGAAAATGGATGAGTTCCGGCTCGAAATGCGGCTCGCGGTCATGGATGCATTTGAGAGAAACTGCTCCTTCCTGCCGTAGAGGAACTCGACGATCTCCGGCAGCATGTCTTCGCCCCATCCCCGGTGGAAACGGCACAGGCCCAGATTGTCCATGATGAGCTCCTGCCGGAAGCGCTGTGCATTCTTCCGCCCCAGTTCCCTGGGGGGAAGGAATTCCCTGCCATAGTGCATGTAGTACTTGCCCATGATGGCCATGGGAGAGAGCACCCCGGGTGTCCAGTACTGATTGGGCACCATCCATCCCCTGCGGCCGTACGCCGTGAAGAGGAAGCGATCGAGCACGGTCTTGCCCTTTTCCCGGGAGAGCCTCCGTGCATACTTCCGCGCACCTTCCGACAGATCGATGACCCCGGGCTTTTCAATAATGCTCTCCAGCAGGGACACGGCGATCTCCGCGTTGTGGAGCGAATCGGCAACCACGTTGAACCCTTTTGGATCGAAAACCGGCTCACCATGTGGAATACCCAGTTCCCCGGGGGAGAGGAGCCCTTCCGAGAGGCACTCCATGAGCCAGGAGAGAACTCCTCCGATGGAGATGGCATCGAAACCGTAGGAGTCTGCCCTGTGGTTGAGCAGTTCCGCTGCACGCTGGTCAAAGATGCCGCACAGGGGGCCCATGGCCTGGTAGGGCTCGTAGTCTTTCTTGTAGGGGCCATTCATCTTCTTGCACACTGCTGCACAGGGTTCGCCACAGGTGCGCTGCTGCTTTTCCTGAATGGTCTCCTCGTTGAACTGCTTGAGGTAGTGGTCGCGGATGAACGACTCGTGAAGGCTCAACCGTTCGCTCTCTTCCCAGTAGATGCTTCGGTAGTTGAAACAGAGCATCGTACCGCCCATGGTGGCAAAATTCACCCCGAAGGTTCCCCCGGTGGAGAAATTGGGATCGAAGCGGTACTTGGTGGTGGCCTCGAAATCCTTGGCTGCCAGTTTCTGGTTGTACTTGTTTTCGAACCACTCGTCAGCGACCTTCCTGTCCCTGAAGTCTTCATCGAGAACGGTTCCCCCGTAGATCACGGCAGCGATGCCGTGCTCCTTGAGTAGCTTGGTGCCGAGCCCCCCTCTACCCGCCCACGTATCCACGAAGCTGACCGCACCCCTGGAAATCGGAGCGGAGCAGATGGCACCGAAATCCGTGTGAAGGGCGGCAGGCCCGGTGGCGAGGATGCGGGGTTCGTTTTCATAGCGGGCGGAATAGTGTTCGAAGACATGATCCATGAGCGAGTAGACGCCCCCCCTGCCCTGACGCCAGATCCGGGAGATGTCGAGGGGCTGAATGTCGACCTGTATCTCTTCCCCGTGATCCCTGTTCAGGATGAGCACCGACGGCGTCGGCGCCTTTTTTACCAGCGAGAGCATGTTGATTCCCAGGTTGTCGAAGATGAGGCCTGCCCCTCCCATGGAGGAGATGAAAAACCCGCTCCAGCTTGGTGAAAAGCCCGTGAAGACCAGGCGGTTCGATCCGGGAAAGATAGAGCCGGCAAGCAGGCCTGCCGCGATATTGAGACTGTTGAACCTCCCTGCGAGGTGGAGGCCCAGGTCCACCGGCCCGAAGAAATCACCGACCGGGAATCGCGAAACCTGGTAAAACCCGGTGGATGTATCCACCATGAGCACCTTGAGTTTCTCGTCCATTGCATTCCTCCTCTCGTGGTCAAATGCGGCTCCGAGCCAGGAAGCTCCAGTGTGCGCCGCCACGCCTCGAGGATCAGCCGCAGGTCTTGAGCGGAGTCTCTCGTTCGCCCGGCAGGGGGAGCACCAGGGGGATCACCCTGTGCCTGAAATAGAGATCCTGCCGGAAGACACACCCGGCGAGATCGCGCTCCGGCGAGCTCTTCGTACCTGCCACGAGGCGGACATCAGATTCAACGGCGCGGTTCCCTCCCAGGCGCACAAACCGCTGTTCCCGCAGCACGCGCAGCAGCTTGATCTGAACGAGTTCACTGATGGCCGAGATCTCTTTGATGAACAGGGTTCCCCCGTTCGCCAGATCGAGAAGGCCCGGTGCGGACTTCCCGACCCCGGGGGTGCTCCCCTGTTCCTGCCCGAAGAGTTCCTGCTCCATAAGCTCCTCGGGGGTGAAAGCGAAGTCGGCTACCACGAAGGGGCCCGAGCTGCGTGTGCTTTCATCGTGTATCCTCCTGGCCAGCAGGAGTACTGCCTCGTCGTCGAGTCCGCAGATGAGAATGGTGGCAGCAGGCGATTCCGCCCGCTCTACCGTGGCAATGAGTTCATGGAATGATTGGTCCTGCACTGTACCTTCAGTGATGGTACGCATGAGCTGTCTTCTTTCTTCGAGGTTTCCCGTGAGGGTACGTAAGGCCTCCCTCGCTGTCAAGCACCAAGGGATTCCGGTGTCCCGGGCAGCAGCCTGTTTCGTTTTTCCGGTGATTATTTCACAAAAACATTTTCTTTTGAGAGGGGATCGTGTATGAATGAGTGGTTCGCGTGCCCCCGACCAGATGCTGTCAGACAGGGGGCACCGTTTCTCCATTATTCTCGACAGACCACAGACAAGGAGGGTGTTATGAATTTTCTGATTCAGCCAAAGAACTACAAGACGCTCATGGCCGACGAAGGCTCGAAGGCCATAATGGACAAGACCATTGCCTTTTTCGAGGGCATGGGAAAAGAGAGGCTGCTCGACGACTACAACAAGAAGGTCTGGTACCGGGAATTCATAGATTTTCTCGGCAAGGAGCAGATCTTCGCCAAGCTGCTCACCCCCAAGGAGTATGCTGACGGCGACCCGGACTGCAGGTGGGACACGGCCCGCAACAGCGAGTACAGCGAACTGCTCGCCTTCTACGGCCTGGGCTACTGGTACTGCTTCCAGGTGACCATCCTGGGACTCGGGCCCATCTGGATGAGTGACAACGAAACGGCCAAGAAGAAGGCGGCCAAACTCCTCAAGGAAGGAGCGATCTTTGCCTTCGGACTGTCCGAGCGCACCCACGGGGCCGACATCTACTCGACGGAAACCACCCTGACTCCCAAGGGTGACGGCACCTATGTGGCCAATGGCGAGAAGTACTACATCGGCAACGGCAACGAGGCCGAGATGGTCTCCACCCTGGGCAAGGTCAAAGACGGCAGCGACGACTACACGTTTTTTGTCACCAACTACCGCCACAAGGCCTACGAGCTCAAGAAGAACGTGATCTCCCACCAGGAGTATGTCTCCAATTTCGCCCTGCACGACTACCCCATCACGGATGAGGACATCCTTTCCCGGGGCCCGCATGCCTGGGACTCGGCGCTCAACACGGTCAACATCGGCAAGTTCAACATCGGCCCTGCCTCGCTTGGGGTTGCCGAGCACTGCTTCTACGAGGCCATTACCCATGCATCCAACCGCATCCTCTACGGCATGAAGGTCACGGACATGCCCCACGTGCGGAAGAACTTCATGGATGCCTGGCTGCGCCTGGTGGGCATGAAGCTCTACCAGCGCCGATCAACCGACTATTTCCGGAATTCCAGCGAGAACGACCGCCGCTACCTGCTCTACAACCCCACGAGCAAGATGAAGGTGACCCTGCAGGCAGAAGAGGTGATCAACCTGCTCTGGGATGTGATTGCAGCAAAAGGATTCGAGAAGGACACCTACTTCCACATGGCGGCTTCCGACGTTCGCGGGCCTTCCAAGCTCGAGGGAACGGTGCACGTCAATATCCAGCTCATCCGCAAGTTCATGAAGAACTACTTCTTCAGCCCCACGGACTACCCCGTGGTGGATCCTGATTTCTCTCTGAAGGACGACCTGTTCCTCTTCAACCAGGGACCGACCAAGGGTCTCGGCAAGGTGCAGTTCCACGACTACAAACCCATTTTCGACGAGTTCAAGCACCTGTCGAATGTTGAGACCTTCATCACACAGATCGATATCTTCAAGGAGCTGCTGGAAAAGGCCGGTCCTGACAAGATGCAGGACATGGACCCGACGTTTTCCCTGCCGCTGGGCGAGATGTTTTCCATCGTAGTCTATGGCCAGCTCATCCTCGAGCAGGCTCGCTACGAGAATCTCGATCCCGACATCCTCAACCAGATCTTCGACTTCATGGTGCGCGACTTCGCCCTGTTTGCCCTGCAGATCTACGGCAACCACAGCACCAGCGACGAGCAGAGGACTTTCTGCGCCATGATCATGCAGATCAAGCCAGTGACGGAGCCCGCTCAGTACAACAAGGTCTGGGAGACCTACGTGATGTCCCTCAACGGCGAGTACGCCATGAACGAGTAGGGGTGAGCAAGGGATCGATCCCTCCGCCTGGTCAACAGAGAAACGGGGGAGTGCATGTGCACTCCCCCGTTATGTTATTCAAAATACTCGAGAGATGATGAATCTTGGTTCAGTTTCATTCCTCGGTCTTGGGCTGGGGACCCGGAACGATGTCGGCGATATCGGGGTCGATTTCACCGGTTATGGTTTCCTTGTTTGATTTGAGCTCCTTGCGCTCGAGTTTCTTTGCTTCCTTTTCTATGCGCTTGCGCCTCTTGGCTTCTTCGCGCTGCTTCTTTTTGAACGTATTGACGGATTTTGTTGCCATTGTCACCTCCCGTCGAATGGTACCGGGTTTTGGCTTCCCCGGTTCAGGCTGAGAAGAAGACACTTCTGGCGGTTCTCAGGGAAAAACTCGGGTAGAAACGGGGGCGGGCTTATACCCGCCCCCACGTAGGTTTTTAGATCTTGGTTACGTTTGATGCCTGGGGGCCTTTCGGACCCTGGGTAATCTCAAAGCTTACTCGCTCACCCTCTTCGAGGGATCTGAACCCCGACTCGTTGATGGAGCTGTGATGCACGAATACGTCGCTGCCGTTGTCAACCGTGATAAACCCATACCCCTTGTCCCTGTTAAACCACTTTACTGTACCGTTTGCCATGTGTTCTTCTTCTCCTCGATTCCTCCGCCCGGCAAGACGCAGAAACCTTTGATGGTGTATTTCTGAAACGTGAAGCTATCATCGATGATCTGTTGACCGGATGGATCGTTCAGGCAGGTGATCTTCCTTCAGCAGGGTTCAGTTCAGATATTTTCATATTTCAGATGAAGATAGCCCTATGCCAGAACAGGGACCGTGTCAAGAGAATTATCAAGACACTGAAAATATGTCCGGCAGTCCGGTGATCTCCAGGGGGCCCTGGAGAATCCAGGGGAGTTGAACGACGAGATCAGGTTCGTGTCCTGCGGCATGACGGGACGTGAACCACGATGTTCAGCCCTGTTCTCCAGGCGAACGCTCACTCTTCATCTGCTCGAAGGTCTCAAACACGCTCACGGGCGGGATGCAGCGCGAGCCTTCGTCCTTGAGAGAAAGAACCCTGGCCTGTGCCGGACACCGGGTTACACACACTCCGCAGGCAATGCAGTGCCCTGTTCCGGCCACTGGTTTTCCTTCTTCGAGTCTGAGTGCTCCCGTCGGACAGCTCTCAACGCAGGCACCGCAGAAGGTGCAGTTCGTCTCATCATACACGCAGATGTAGTTGCTCTTGTCCCGAAGGGCCGGATCGGGAAAGAGCTTCAGTGACAGCAGCATGCCGCAGCAGCACGAGCAGCAGGCGCACATGGCCTCCACGGTCTGCGAGTTCATGACCTGAATCACGAGCCCCTCCTGCCGATTCCGCTCCAGGATTTCAAGGGCCTCCTCCTGGGAGATGGGACGGCCCATGCCGTTTTCCACGTAGTAATCAGCGAATGAATCGAACTGGAGGCAGGTTTCCAGGGAATGTGAGCACCCCTTGCCGTACATGCGGACCGCCTTGCGGCACAGGCACTCGGCCACGGCGATGCGTTCCTTGCTGCGGATAATGCGCGCCGCATCGTCGTAGGGTGCAATCGGCGACGTACTGACCAGATCGGTACTGATGGGGATGGTGCGAAGGTGAGGCGTTTTCAGGGAATGAAAGGTTTTTCCCAGCGCGGTGATGTAGTATTCCGAGACACGTTTGAGCATTTTCGGATCAAGGGCATTGAGCTGGAACTCGTAAATCCCCACAATGAAGGGGATGGCGCGGTAGCGAACCGCCCCCCCAGACCGAAGACGAAAGAGCAGGCCCCGCTGGGCCATGTCTTCGAGCTGTGCCAGAATGAGCTCCTCATCCTGTTCCAGGCGGCGGGCCAGGGTTTTCGGGGTCTCAAAGTCATCCCCCATGCCGAGGAACAGCTCGGCATCAGCCTCGCTGAACAACTGTTCAAGGAGCCTGAGTTCCACGCCTCTCTCTGTTGCCGGGTACCCGGTAGCCATCTCGTCGAGACGATCACGCAGTCTCAGGTAGAGCTCGGTCACTTCCTTCATTCACGGTTCTCCATGTGCAGGTAATACCTGGAACATTTCGCTTCTCTGCAGATTCCAGGATATGCCCACTGTACCTGAAAACCCGATAAAGTGCCACTGCAACCATCGTCGGCATTGATTTCAGGAGTGCTCGTTCGTATTGTTATCCTGAAGATTGCAAATCATTTTCTTATACGGGAGGGAGGGCTCATGGACGGATTCAAGGACTATGATCAGTACGATGCGCTCGGTCTTGCAGAACTCGTGCGCAAAAAAGAGGTGTCTCCCGCAGAGCTCTGCGAAGAGGCGATCAGCAGGATCGAGCGGATCAACCCGAAGCTCAATGCCGTGATCCGCCCCATGTTTTACGAGGCGCGCGCCGCTGTGCAGGGTCCCCTGCCGGATGGCCCGTTCACCGGTGTACCATTCCTGGTCAAAGACCTTATTGCAGCCTATGCCGGTGTCCCCATGACCATGGGCAGCAGGGCATGCCGGAACTATGTGCCAGATCACGACAGTACCCTGATGAAGCGCTACAAGGCAACGGGTGTGGTGATCCTGGGGAAGACGAACACGCCGGAATTCGGCCTCGTGGCCATTACCGAGCCGGAACTGCACGGGCCGACCAGGAATCCCTGGAACACCACCCGGACCCCGGGCGGGTCGAGCGGGGGAACTGCTGCAGCGATCGCAAGCGGCATGGTTCCCATGGCCTCCGGTGGAGACGGTGGCGGATCTATCAGGATCCCCGCTGCCTACTGCGGGCTGTTCGGGCTGAAGCCATCCCGCGGAAGAACACCCACCGGCCCCGATTTCGGAGAGCTCTGGCAGGGGGCCGCACAGGAACACGTGCTCACCCGAAGTGTCCGCGACAGCGCAGCCATGCTCGATGCGATCTGTGCCCCCGAGCTCGGTTCACCGTACATCATCCCACCGCCGGGCCTCCCCTACCGAGAGGTTCTTTCCGTCGATCCGCCCCCCCTGAAGATCGCACTGTGCACCCGCTCCCCCATCAACACGGTGGTCGACCCGGAGTGCAGAAAGGCCGTGGAGCACGCAGGCAGCCTGCTTGAAGACCTGGGACATCACGTGGAGGAGGCTGAGCCTGCCATCGACGGGGAGGTACTGGCAAAGGCCTACCTCATGATATACTTTGGCGAGGTCGCCGCCGACATCAGGGAACTGGAGCCCATCCTGGGCAGGAAAGCCAGGCACACCGACGTCGAGGGACCCACCTGGGTGGTGAAGCTCCTGGGCGAAGTATACACCGCAAGCGACTTTGTCTCCTCAAAGAGATCTTTCAACGTGTTCTCCCGCCGGATGGGAGAATTTCTCCAGACGTTCGACCTCTACCTCACCCCGACGACCGCCTACCCTCCTGCTGCAATCGGAGAGCTCAAGCCGAAACCCGCAGAACAGAAGCTGATGAAGTTCGTCAACAGGTTCAACCTGGGCAGGCTCCTGAAGGCCAGCGGCATTGTGGACAAAATCGCCGTCGAGAATCTTACCCGCGTCCCATTCACACAGCTTGCAAACCTGACCGGCCTGCCCGCCATGTCGGTGCCCCTGTACTGGACTGCTGACGGGCTTCCCCTCGGCGTGCAGTTCGTCGGCCGCTTCGGCGACGAGGAGACACTCTTCCGCCTCGCGGCACAGCTCGAACAGGCCCAGCCCTGGTTCGACCGGAGGCCTGCTGTGCAGTAACTGGATCAGAACAGCCCGCTGATGGTGCCGTGCTCGTCGATGTCGATCTTCAGGGCAGCGGGGTTCACCGGGAGGCCCGGCATGGAGAGGATGCTTCCGGTGTAGATGACCACGAACCCTGCTCCTGCCGACACCCGTGCGTCAGTGACCCTGATGGTGAATGGATCTTCGGGGAACCCCGGGATCTTCGGGTTGTCGGTGAGCGACGACTGGGTCTTGGCGATGCACACGGGAAGATTGCCGTAGCCCATGGTTTCGATCTGCTTGATCTGGCGTGCAGCTTCGTTGGAAACCTCTACTCCTGACGCCCCGTAGACCTTTCGTGCAATGTTCTCGACCTTTTGAAGAAGGCTCTCCTCGAGGTCATAGAGGTAGTTCAGCCTGCAGGGTGTTTCACACAGGGTCACGACGGCTTCCGCAAGTTCGAGACCCCCTTCGCCTCCGCATTCCCGGAAATCGGTGATCACGGCATCCACCCCGAGGCCCCGGCACTGCTGCCTCAGGTTTTCCAGTTCACCGGGGCTGTCGGTGAGAAAGGAATTGATGGAGACCACCACCGGGATGCCGAACTGGGCGAGGGTGTCCAGGTGCTTCCTGATGTTGGCGATTCCGTGGAGGTTGAACGCCCTCGTGGTGACCACCAGCACGCAGGCCGACGGGTCCAGTCCCGTGGTGCGGCACTTTATGTGAAAAAACTTCTCAGCCCCGAGATCGGCTCCGAAGCCTGCCTCGGTGATGGTATACTCGGAGAGCTTGCGGGCCATTTTCGTGGCGATGACAGTGTTGCAGCCGTGGGCAATGTTGGCAAAGGGTCCGCCGTGAATGAGCACGGGACAGCCCTCGACGGACTGCACGAGATTCGGGTTGATGGCGTGCTTGAGCAGGGCCGCCATGGCCCCGTTTACGCCCACATCCCTGGCAAAGATGGGCTTGCGCACGTTGTCGTACCCCACGATGACGTTGCCCATGCGTTCCTTGAGTTCTCTAAGGTTGTTGACCAGGCAGAAGATGGCCATTATCTCGGAGGCAGCCGTGATCACGAACCCGTCTTCGCGCATCACGCCGTTGCGGCCCTGGTCTTCGAGGCCGAGGATGATGCTCCTGAGGCTCCGGTCGTTCATGTCCATCACGCGTTTCCAGACCACGTTTCGGGGGTTTATCTCAGGGGTGTGCCGGTGGTGGAGGTGGTTGTCCACCACCGCTGCAAGCAGGTTGTGTGCTGCCGTGATGGCGTGAAAATCGCCGGTAAAATGCAGGTTGATGTCCTCCATGGGAAGGACCTGGGAGTATCCACCTCCTGCAGCACCACCCTTGAGGCCCATGCAGGGACCGAGGGATGGCTCGCGGATGGCCATCATGGACCGCTTTCCGATCTTTCGCAGCGCCTGACCGAGTCCGATGGTGGTGGTCGTTTTGCCTTCTCCCATGGCAGTGGGTGACATGGCGGTGACCAGGACGAGCTTTCCATCGGGACGTTCACGAAAACGATCCATGATCCCGAAGGGCAGCTTGGCGATGTGTTTCCCGTAAGGCGCGATGTCTTCTTCACCGATGCCTGCCAGTGCTGCGATCTCGCTGATGGGCTTGAGCTGTATTTCCTGTGCGATCTCGATGTCTGATTTCATGGGGAGCGTTACCTCAAAGCCTGTGCCATGCAGTTAAAGCTTTGGTACACCAAAGCTGCGGAGCAGTCCCGTGAGGGCATCCCTGCTGAGAACACGCTGATTCATGAAATCAAGGATCACCTTCATGTTGAAGTGCAAACGGATCCCGGGGCTCTGGGGGTAGTCACGTTCACGGTCTGAAATGATGGTGATGTCTTCCTGGTCAACCCCTTCGGCCTGCATGACTTCTTTGACCACGGCGCTCCTGTCGAGGGGTTTGAGAAGGCCTGCGGGGAGATCGCCGATGATCGTCTTGGAGTCGTCGTCCACGGGCAGTTCATAGCCGAAGGCATAGTCGAGATTCAACCTGTCCCTGATGGGTGTGGTGAAGAAGCTGAACCCTGTGGAGATGAGTCCGATCTTGTAGCCCATGATCTTCAGGCTCTGGAGGAGCTCTGTGGTGCCCCGGCTGATCTCGATGGAATCTACAATGGCAGTGATGACATCAAGGGGAAGATTCTCGAGATACTGCGCTGTCGCGTGTACGTACCCGAGATCCTCCTGACTCTGCCCCCTGGTGAGGTCCTGGGCCGAGACGGATGCCTGGGCCATGAGCTCCTGCAGGGTGGCTGCATCGACGAAGCTGCCGGTGATGTCGAACATGACGATCTTGATCTTCTTGTTGAACACATCTTCGGTCTGGAACATGGTGTTGATCTTGATGGAGTGCATGATCTCCCGCACCGTTGTCTTCAGGTTTTCAGTGGGGATCGAACTGCCTGACACATCCAGGAGCAGGTCCATGACAAAAATGGCCTCCCTCGCCACCATCTCGGAGGTCTCGATGTTGATGTTGTATCTGCCGAGCTTCTCCGTAATGGCTGCGATGATACCGGGCTTGTCCTTGCCCACCAGGGTGACGAGCATGTTCTTCTTTTCGCCGCCGGCGAGGACAGGGGTGTATTTTTCCAGGGAAAGCCGCAGCCCGGTCTGCTCGGAGATCCGTTTGAGTACACGTTCAAATTCGTCGATGGACACGGTCGCTTCCTTGAGGTCCACCACAAGGTAGATGGTAAAGAGTCCGTGGAGCACATCCTGGCGCATGTCCACGATGTTGCCCCTGACTTCAGCGATTGGGATGGTGATCTGACCGACGAGCCCCACCGCATCATTGCCTATGCCATAGACAATATAGAACATACTCTGCATCCTGCGCTCCTGATAAAAGAATTCTCTCCGGCACGAATTGTAAAGAAAATCTCGCGCCAAGGACAGAAGAAAATTCTTCAATCCAGATAAATCACCGGAAATTGACGATGAGGGTGACGGCGAGCCTGGTATCTGTTTTTTTCAGGGTTTCCGGCGTGGGACAGTGATCGTATGCGACGAAATACCCGGCCTTCAGCGAGAGGTACCCGTTGATCTCAGAGATCATGGCAGTCTCGGAGAGCACATTGTAATTCCTGGAATCATCGAAATCATAGAAAAACTCAACGCTCTGGAGAAATCTGTTCTTGTCCGAAAACAGGTATTCGTAGGAACCCAATGCGCGGCCCTCGAGAAAGGACTCGTCAGTGTCGTCCGTGTAATCCTCCCGTGCATACAGGAGACCGACCTCACCCGAGAGCAGGTGCACGGGTCCGAGGAGAAACTTGTACCCGAGGGCAGGGCCCGCATAGACCCGTGAATCTTTCCCTGCGAACGTGTCGCGCATCCAACCTGCCAGTGCTGAAGCATAGAACCGCTCGGTGATGAGATAGTTTCCGCGGAGTTCCGTGGAATAGCTCTCCGCTGTCTTTTCCGAACCGGTCTTCCCGTAGAGAGCAGCAAGCCTCCAGGACCCTTCGATCTTCTCGCTGAACCGGTACTTGAGGAGATTCCTGGCCGAGAAACTTACGAGGTCGGTGTTTCCACTGGTCTGGACAAAGGAGAGTTCCGCCTCGTCCGTCCAGTGGTACAGCTGAGCAAGGGCCGGGAGAGACCCTGCAAGGGCAAAGACCAGAACCGCTATGATTGTGCGTGGTGCCATGTACCTGTCTCCTTTCTACGCGTGCATTCAACGTCGCGCCCGCATTGGGAAAGAATAGAGATCTCGGGATGGTTTTCAAGGGGGCCTCGGATACTGTACCCGGTCACCTTGAGAGGAACTGCTCGGGAAAAGCGCTGCCAGGGTGAGCGCGGCCTGGTACTACTCTTTCGGGCAGACGTATCCGGACGTGGTGCAGGAAGATCTCACTTGCGGGTTTTAAGCATCTCCCAGTACTTCGCATAGATGAGGATGGCCTCGCCCACGTCAGTCTGAAATTCTCCCTGTTCCACGATCTCTTTGTCCGGGTAGACTGCCGTGTGGGTGCGCGTCTCCTCTTCGAGCATCGAGAGTGCTTCCAGGTTCGGGGTGGCATAGCCCACATACTCGCTGTTCATCTTGGCCACCTCCGGACGGAGCATGAAGTTTATGAAGATGTGCGCGTTTTCCCTGTTCGGGGCTCCCCTGGGAATGACCATGCTGTCCACCCAGAAAATTGCCCCCTCTCTCGGGTAGATGTACTGCAGGTTGGGCATCTCCTGGTTGGCCTGGTACACCTCCCCTCCCCAGATCTGACCGATGCTTACCTCGTTGTTCAGAAACGGCTGTCGGGGAGAGTCGGAATTGAAGAGTTTTATGTTGGGCCTGAGCTCCATGAGTTTTTCATATGCAGCCCTGATGTGCTCCTCGTTCGTGTCGTTGCCGGAATAGCCCAGGGAGCGCAGCGCCATGGCAAAGACCTCGCGCACATCGTCCATGAGGAGCACCTGGCCTTTGAACTCGGGCCTCCAGAGATCGCTCCAACTGGTGATGGTGGAAGGATCGATCTTTTCCGCGTTTACCCCGATGGCGGACGATCCCCACATGTAGGGAACGCTGAAAACATTGCCCGGATCATAGGGCTTGTTCAGCAGAGACGGGTCGAGATATCTGAGGTTGGGGATCTCGGAACGATCGAGGGGTTCGATCATGTCGAGCTTGCGCATGCGGTCTACGAAGTATGTCGAGGGGACAGCCACGTCGTAGCCACCCCTGGTGATCTTGAGCTTTGCAAACATGGCTTCATTGCTGTCGAAGGTGGAGTATTTCACCTTGATGCCCGTTTCGTTCTCGAACTGTTCCAGTACGGCAGGGTCGATGTATTCGGACCAGTTGAACACGTACACCTCCTTGCCCGAAGCAAAGATCAGCCCGGGCACGAGCAGCACCACCAGGAACGCAACGATTTTTTTCATCTACCTGTTCTCCTTTATGACAAGATGGGAGACCGTCACCGTGAGCAGCGAGAGGAAAAACATGACCGTGCTCAGGGCGTTGATCTCGGGTTTTATGCCGAGCCGGACCATGGAATAGATCTTCAGCGGAAGAATCTCAAAGGATGGTCCGGTGGTGAAGAAACTCACGATCACATCATCGAGGGAAAGGGTGAAGCTCAGGAGCCAGCCCGCGATGATGGCCGGGATGATCATGGGGAGCATGATGTGGCGGAACATCTGCATCTCGCTTGCACCGAGGTCCTTGGCCACATCGATGATGTTCCGGTCGAAGCCGCTGATGCGGGCATAGACCGTGACAACCACGAAGGGAAGGCAGAAGGTGATGTGCGCAAGCAGCAGGGTGAACGCTCCGGTCTGGACACCGAGAATGATGAAGAACATGAGCAGCGAGATGCCCATGACGATGTCGGGACTCATCATGACCACGTAGATGAAGGACGACATGATCTGGCGGCCCCAGAACCGGTAGCGGTAGAAGGCAAGGGCCGCGAGTGTTCCGATGACGGTGGCGACAACGCTCGAAGAAAACGCCACCAGGAGCGAGTTTCTGAACGCCTCCATCAACGAGGTATTGGAGAAGAGCGCACTGTACCACTGCAGGGTGAACCCCTGCCAGTTGGTGGAATACCTCGATGCATTGAAAGAGTAGATCACCAGGATCAGGATGGGGAGGTAGAGGCACACGTAGATTGCGCTCAGGTAGAGATACCTGAAAGTCCGGTTCACGCGATCCTCCCCATGCCACCTGTGCTGGTTCTGCGTGCGCTCAGGTAGTAGCCGTAGAGGAAGAGAACCATGAGGAGCGTGAGCAGCACACTGGCGGCAGAACCCAGGGGCCAGTTGCCCGTGGTGAGGAACTGGTTCTTGATGAAGTTCCCGATGAGCATGGATCGCGCCCCGCCCAGGAGATCCGGGATGTAAAACAGGCCCAGGGCCGGCAGAAACACCATGATGCACCCCGCAATAATGCCCGGCATGGTGATGGGCAGCACGATGTCGAGGAACACGGCCTTCGTGGTGGCGCCGAGATCCCGTGCAGCCTCAACGAGCTGAGGCTCGAGCCTCTGAATGGATGCGTACAGCGGCAGGATCATGAAGGGGAGCAGGGTGTAGACCAGCCCCACGAACACCGCCACCTCGGTGTAGAGAATGTTCAGCGGCTGCTCGATGATGCCGAGCCACAGCAGGAAGGTGTTGATGATGCCGTTTGCCTTGAAGAGGATGATGAGGGCATAGGTCCGGATGAGCGAAGACGTCCAGAAGGGAATGATCATGAGCAGGATGAGAAACCGCCTGGTCTTCTCCGGTATCCGGTTGAGGATGAAGGCAAAGGGATAGGCGAGAATCAGGGCAATGACGGTGGTGACGAAGGCGAGGAAGAACGAGTTCCTGCAGACGGCGAGAAACACCGGGGAGAAGAGCTCCCGGTAGTGCTCCAGGGTGAACACCCAGCGGATGAGGTGCATGGAGTCGCGCTCGAGGAAGCTCACCACTACCACGAAGAGGTAGGGGATGATCACAAAGAGGGTAATCCACAGCAGGGTGACCCCTACGGCGACATTCCTGAAGCGACTCTTCCTGACCATCTCTACAGCACGACTTCCCAGCCATAGAGCCAGTCGACATCGACACGCTGCCCCTGAGAATAGACCACGTTCTCCTGGTCTTCGTTGAAGAACTGCGTCACGAAGATGGTTTCCCCCTGATCCAGGGTGATGATCAGATCCACGGTCTTGCCCTTGTAGATGACCTCATCCACGCTTCCTGACAGGGCCGGACCCTCCCCTCCGGAGCCATTCCCGTTGGGGCTCACCATGATGTCCTCGGGCCTGAGCAGTACCGTGACATCCTGCCCGGGGAAAAGATTCTTCTTGTTCTGCACCTTGAAGCGCTGGCCGTGGATGTCGACCTGTGCGCTCCCGTTCTCCACGTGTTTCACCCGACCGTCGAACACGTTGATCTCCCCGACGAAGCGTGCCACGAACATGTTGTCCGGCTCCTCGTAGATCGTGATGGGTGTGCCGATCTGCTCGATCCGACCCTCGTTCATCACCGCGATGCGGTCAGACATGCTGATGGCCTCAACCTGGTCGTGGGTTACGAAGACAAAGGTAATGCCGAGCTGCCGGTGGAGCCGCTTGAGCTCGAGCTGCATCTCCTGGCGCAGCCGGTAGTCCAGGGCGGAGAGGGGCTCGTCCAGGAGCAGCACCTTGGGCTTGTTGACGATGGCACGCGCCATGGCGACACGCTGCTGCTGGCCGCCTGAAAGCTGGAAGGGTCTGCGCTGCTCCAGCCCGGAGAGCTTCACGATGTCGATGGCACGGCGCACCTCTTCCTGGATGCTCTTCTTGTCGCACTGCTTCATCTTCAAACCGAACGCGATGTTGTCGAACACGTTCATGTGGGGGAAGAGCGCATAGCTCTGGAACACGGTGTTGACGTTTCGCTTGTTGGGCGGGATGTTGGTGAGGCGGTCTCCGTTCATGAAGATCTCGCCCGTGTCAGGTGTCTCAAACCCTGCGATGATGCGGAGCACGGTGGTCTTTCCGCAACCGGATGGACCGAGAAGGGTGAGGAACTCTCCCTCGTAAATGTCGAGGTCTAGTGTATCCACGGCGACGACGTCGTCAAACCGCTTCGTCACCCCCCGTAATCTGACTATGGGAACCTTCTCCATCCATACAGCCCCCGTCGATGAGATGTACTACGTTAGGATTTGTCCCCGTACTAGCGTGTTTGCCCCGGTTTTGCAAAGATAATTTCACGGCCGATGAATTTTTTATCCCACTTAAATCGCTCAGAATATTAAGGTTATAGATGCGAAATGCCCTGCCCGGGCCATTCCCGGGCAGGGCATATATCCGTACTGGTATCACATCACTCGAAGAGCGGGAACTCGCGGTGGATGAAGTTGTCGTAGTAGGGGGTCATGCTGAAGAAGTCGGCATTAAAGTTCGGCGCCCCACCCGCACCTATGAGGATCGTCCCCGACTCGCCCAGGGGGAACATGCTCTCGATGGCGATGGGGCCCCAGGGCCCGAACTCGACGCAGTGGGCATAGGTGGAACGCTCCGAGTACGGGGTCTGCCAGACAGGGCCGAATAAATCGTGACGGTACGTGATGTCCCCTCGCTCATTCTCTCCCCAGGGTTGCCCTCCAAGGTCCGCGAGCACTGTGTCCAGGGCCGCAACGATGATGTCGTCTGCCGTCTGGGGGGCCGATGGATCCAGGAGATTGGTGAACCAGTCATAGGTGTTCACGATGCCCGACGAACTCCCCGCAAGGCCGTGGAGCAGGACATTGAAGAGCCTAAGCCTGTTTTCTCCCCTGCCGCCGAGCTCGTCATCAAAGGTGAGCCTGATCACCTCATCGATCCAGGCATCCATGAGAATCCAGGCATCGGCGGTGTCCGTTCCGGTAGCCCACTGCGCAGGCCCGCCGGCAACGAAGTGCCCGTCCCAGCTCGCAAGAAGGGCAAGGGCATCCAGGTGATCCTGCGGAGCACCATCGACATCCACTGCATCGATAAAGTACGACTCCACAAAGGCCCAGGGGTTGCCGCCCCCGCCCAGGGATCTCGTGGTGGCGATGTTCAGGGCGAGGTCGCGCACCTCACCATAGGTGAGGTTGTCGTTCACTGCGAGAAAGTCGTCGATCACGTGGGCCCGGTGGAAGGACCCGAAAGTGTAGGACGGGTTGTTGAAGGACTCTGGGTAGCCGACGCTCGACTTGTTGTTCCACCCGGCATAGTAGCCTTGGGGGGGGTTCCGGTCCGTGGAGCGCTCGATGAGGATCTCGGAATCCCATTCCGATGAGATACCGAAGAGTCCCTGGGGGAACCGCCAGTCACGGGAAAACGGGATCAGCGGCTCACGCATCGGGTTGCGGCCGGACATCCAGTAAGCGATGTTGCCGTCCCGGTCGGCATAGCAGAAGTGCTGGCTCACCGCTATGTCCTCGATGCCTTCGCCGAACTCGTCCATGCTCTGTGCCCGGGCGATTTTCAGATAGGCGCCAATGGTATCGAACTCGTAGCCCCAGTGGGCATACTTCCAGGACACGAGGGGGTTTGCCGGAGAAGGCACGTAGGAGCCTGGATCGTAGGGCAGCGGGTTGATCAGCGGGCCGTGGGAGGTGCGAAACACAGGGATCGTCACGGCAGACGCACCCGCCACATGGATTGTCTCATAACGGTGCAACGCAACGTTTCCCGGTTCCTCGAGGTAGTAGTCCACGGTGTGGGCGTGTCCCACCTGCATGGACCAGGCATGGTGGGGGGTTCGGCCGATCACGATGCCCGGGATGCCGGGGACGGACATGCCCGATATCTCCAGGCCGCCTCCCCTGATGGATCCCTCCAGCACGATGGAGGGGACAGAAAATCCCATCTGGGGGCCTGAATAGATGATGGGGTTGTTGTCGGCGGTCTTGTCCGCCGAGATCGCCCAGGCATAGCTCCCCATCTTCACCCACGCATTGATCCGCTTGAGGTTCTCTATGACCGAGTTGAGCCGCTCTTCCATGACAGTCGCGGCATTGCCCAGGTTCGCTATCGGACCAAGGCCGGGGGCTGAAAGGGCCATGGCGGAGGGGGCAGCCCTGATGGCCGCGGGAGCGGCTCCACGGGTGGCCTGCGCTGGGGCGGCGGTGATGTAGGTAAGCGCTTCGGGGTCTTCCATCCAGCGCAGGTCGTTGAACATGCCGGCAGCCACGAGAGGATTATCAGCTATCACGTTCAGGTACTGGAGCAGGGCCGCATTCTTGATCTGGCCGTCCTTCAGGGCCTCGCAGTCGAACTGGCGGAGGAGCAGGCTCATCCAGGCGAGCACGTCACTCACGCTCCAGTCCTCAGGGAAGAACCCGAGGGCAAGAAATTCGTAAGGAAGCTGGGCCGGGTATGCCGGGTCCGCGGCGATCTCACCGATCCTTCGGTTGATGCCGTCCACGTAGCCCTGGATGGCGAGCCTCGCCTCCTTGTCAAGGGCGGCAAACCCTGCGATGAGCTCGTCATTGGAATAGCCGATGGTGCGCATGAAGATATCGGTTCCGAGCTGACCTGAGCCGAAAACCTCGGCCAGCCTTCCCCTGGCGGAACGCCGGTAGGTCTCCATCTGCCAGAGGCGGTCTGTGGCCACGGCGTAGCCCATGGCATCGAACACGTCGTAGAGAGACCCGCCGGTGATGAACCACACCCCAACCTCGTCACGGGTAGTTTTCACCGGCTCGTACTCCACGAAGAAGACCCGGGTGTCGAGGTCCTTCTTTTTCAGGGTCCCCTGCACCAGGGTGACGAGGAGATTCATTTTAATCCCCGGGGGTCTCGTTCCGGTGAGTCGGTAATTCAGACCATTCTCAGGTCCCACCAGCGCTCTCATACCACCCTCAGCGGGCTCAAATTCACCGGTTATGTCCCGCCCGTTGAGCCATGCACGGAACGTCGAGGTATTTGCCCACGGTGAAAAGGACACGAAGACTTCAACCGGGTGGGTATCCAGTGCCTGACGGTGCTCGGGGCTCACTATCTCGCACAGATCTTTGAAGAACCCGAGGCCTGCGTGTGCAGGGGGTGCCACCATGACAAAGCCGATAAGCAAAAGCGTTACTGCAAGAAGCTTTTTTCCCATAACCTCCTCCTTGTCGAGTACTGGCAAGCACCAGGGGGGGGATGGGAATGCTGGACCTCAACAAGGAAGCGATCATGGTCATGCTGGTCCGGATACCAAGGCCTGACAGAAAACAACGTTAGAGGAGAACCATCTCGCTGAACTCAATGATCAGCTATCTCTCCGCAAACAGTATCTAATACCCTCCTTTTGTGGTGATTCCCCACATTACAGACAATTATTCATGGAACACGATTCTAAAAAATCAACCCCCAATCCCCCGGTGACTTACTGTACAGTTCACAAGCAAAAACCGTGCTGAGGAATAGGGTGTCTGATTTTCACTAGTTAAGAAAACCGGCATCGTAATGAGACCCTTGTAAATGGTAAATGTTTTCCTCAGAAGTGAAAAAAAGGGAACAGCTTTCCTTGAGAGGGACTCACCCTTATACGCATTCATCCGTGCAAGACATTCTCACAGGATCCAGGGATGCTCTCCCTTCCTTTCCTGATGAGGGTTTCATCGCATTCTGGAATATCCCTCACGTATCCTCAGCATGCGTGAGGAATCTTTGGTTTGGGGCTTCTCCCGAAACGTCCACATGAGCATTTTTTTCATGCATAATATGTACTAAATAGAACTTCCTAATCCATACGATTATTTCATTTTCAGCACATTCTATTTATCAATAACTGAAGTTTCGCACATAAATAGATATCATCAAATCAAATTCAAGGGTATGAAAATATTCATT
>DSBG01000063.1 GCA_011046135.1 Deltaproteobacteria bacterium | reverse complement strand
GATCTCGTCGAAGCGCTCCGGGAAGGCAGGATTGCAGGAGCGGGGCTGGACGTGTATGAGTGGGAGCCACGCATGGCTGATGGACTCATAGGCCTGGACAATGTGGTGGTGACGCCTCATACCGGCTCTGCAACAACATCTACCCGTGTAAACATGGCCATCAAGGCGGCGACAAACCTCCTCGCCATGATCCGGGGAACCCCCGTACCCGACTGCGTGAATCGGGAGGTCTTTGACTGATCTGGCTCCCTGTATGTTTACGGGATCTCCAGATGTGAGTTCAAATCCAGGAATACTTCACCGTGACGGGTACCGATCGGCAGGATCGGTGCACAGAGAACGTTCTGCTAGGATTCCTCTCCGTCCTTCATATCGAACGCTGCGCAGAGAACTGTCCCCTTGCCCGGTTCCGAAACAAGTGAGACACTGTCGCTGTAGCGCTTGATATTCGCCAGACCCATTCCTGCGCCGAAACCGAGATCCCGCACCCAGTCAGGGGCTGTGGAGAATCCCGGCATGAAGGCCTCATCCACGTCCTCTATTCCTGGACCGTTATCCTGAGCGACCAGGGATATTTTCTCGGGATCGATCTCTAATCTGAGTTCACCCCCGTCTGTGGTATGGATGATGAGATTCATCTCTGCCTCGTAGGAGCTCACCGTGATTCTTCTCAGGAGAACCGGGTTCAATCCCAGCCGCATCAGGGTCTTCTTCACGGTACTGGATGCCTGTCCACCCCTGTCGAAATCACGCGCAGCAACGTGGTAGCGAAGCATGAGGCTCGTCTGATCCGAGATGATATCATAGAAAAGATGACTTGCACGGTATCTCTTGAGTTCTTCGCTCTGAAACTGCTGGTTGAGTGATTTAAGGAGTCCTCGAGTGATATCACTGCTCGTGACAATGCCCACCAGCTTCCCTTCCTGATCGATGACCGGGAGTCTCCCATATCCGTGCTGAGCGAAGAGATTCACCGCCTTGACCGCCAGTTCATCGGATCTGATCGTGACAATTCCCTGGGTCATATGATCGAGGACAGGGTCGTCGAAACGCTGTTGCGCCGTCGCCTTGATGAGATCCTCGATACTGATGATACCGAGGAGGTCTCCGTTCTCCACGACCGGAACCCCGGAAATCCTTTTCTCACGAAGGAGGGCCATGAGGTCTCGCATGGAAAAATACGGGGAAACGGTAATCACATCGGATTTCATGATCTCATTCACCCGGAGCTCGTAGACGAGTTCCTGGACAGGAGTGATGTCATCACTGCCGGGTGAAGATAGGGTTTTCATCTCTTCTCTGCCTGTGTCACCAAGGGCTTTCTGCGGCAAAACCCGGCATGTTTCCTGAGCTGAGGGACACTGCCCCTGTAAAGTCTCTTCACCATGAGTTCACGATACCATAGAGCATGTGCCCGGAGCTACAGGGAAAGATTGTTTCCTGGCGAGTTCCTTCAGCCCTGCCCTCCTCTGATGAAAAACGACAGGCTCAAGGACAGAAACTATTGGAGAACTCAATCACACCTGGTGGATCGTAGTGGTATGGATCCGTCACCGGAGCTTCTTGCGCTCTCGATGATGGAGAATCCCCCTGATCAAACATCTTTCTGTACTCGGGCAGGTTATCGACGACCTTGTGAGATCTTCGAGCATCGATCAGAAGCGATGCGACACAGATAACAGCAATCACGATGAACCAGGTGGTGAAGTCCAGCATAGCTGTCCCCTCCTTGCGGGCAGTTCACCACATACTCCTGCTCATCGACCGCAGCAAGAGTTGAAGATGTCGATCATAGGCAAAAGAAACCTGTTTTCAGTCATGTGTAACCGTTCAACGCCCTTGTTTATCATGTTTTTTCTCTTTTCTTGATGATGCTGAGCCGCAGGAGCTTCAAGGGACACGTCACTGTTCGAGCCGCGAATCATCGAGGGGGGACCATGAGTTCACACCTGGGTGCTCAGTGCTTTTATGAAATCCCAAAAGCTCCCTATCACCCACATGAAGCGGTTTCTTCCCGTAAAAAAACTCTTGATAACTCTGTGCAACAAGATCATCATTACCTGCAGGGGAGGTTGCATTCCCGGTAAAATACTCGTTATCAAGGGGGGTCTTTATGAAAACGAAACACCTGCTGTACGGAAGTTTTCTCTTTGTGCTCTCTGCTGTAGCTCTCCCTGGTATTCTGCATGCGGATATGCATCTCAAATACAAGCATCACATGGACGCGTTTGAGATAATGGGCCAGACGCAACCGGCGACAGACACGGTGCGGGAAACTTGGATTGCCAAAGACATGATTCGCAATGACGAAGGTAACCAGACGATCATTCTGCGGCTCGACAAGAAGCAGCTCTATTTCATCGACCATGCGAACAAGACCTACAGCCAAGGCCCCATGGAATTGGACAAGATGGCAACCCAGGCCATCGATGAAGACGAGGATATGGATGCCGAAGAAAAGGAGCAGGCAAAACAGTTCATGCAGGGCATGATGGGTGCCATGAAGATGAGCATCTCGGTGAAGGAAACCGGAGAAAAGAAAAAGATCGGCTCGTGGAAGTGCACGAAATATCTCCAGACCACAGAGGTTTTTGGTACGACATCGACGGCTGACGTCTGGGCAACGAACGATATACAGACCGATTATGAACTCCTCAACAGGATGAACGCATCGAGCATGATGATGATATCGGGAATGCGGGAATCCATGGATGAGTTTATCAGGGAGATGAACAAGATCAAGGGGGTAATCGTCTACACGGTCTCAACATCATCGGCCATGAACACCCAGATGAAGAGCACGCAGGAGCTCGTCGAGTACTCGGACAAAAAGGCACCTGCAGGATTCTTCGACCCTCCCAAGGGATACAAGAAACAGGCAATGTAGGAGAGTGCTGATTGCCTGAGCAGGTCACACCAGCTCGGTCGAACCACAGGTGAGTCCTGGTTATTCATGTCACACCTGCTGAGTCCCGATGTCACCTTGCCACGAGAAGGAGCACCCTCTGATATGAGCAGACTTCACGAATCAATCAGCAGGCTCTCCTGTGAGCGGAAACGGTGGTTCATCGCCGGTGCTGCATTCTTCATGCAGCTCTGTCTCGGAACGGTGTACGCATGGTCCGTTTTCAAGAAGCCAATGATGGAGGCACACCTCTGGACAGAGACCCAGACACAGTTCTCCTTCATGATCTACAACACTGTGTTTGCCCTTGCCGTGGCCTTTGGCGGCACCCTCGTGGACCGGAAAGGCCCGAGGCTAGTCGGGTTAATCGGAGGAATCCTGTTTGGTAGTGGACTCATGCTGACCGGGTTTGCCAACCAGATCCAGTCCCTTGGCCTCCTCTATGTCTCGTTTGGCTGCATCACGGGCCTCGGTGGCGGCCTGGGATATATAACCCCGGTCATCACACTCATCCGCTGGTTTCCCGATAAACGCGGCCTGGTGACAGGGCTGGCGATCATGGGGTACGGATTCGGGGCATTCGTCCTCGGAAACATCGCCCCGCGCCTCATCCTGGATGCCGGCATCATCACCACCTTCCATCTCTGGGGAGGAGTGAGCCTCGTGCTCGTACTCATCGCAGTCATGTTCATGAGAAACCCATTACCCGCGTGGCTGCCGGCAGGGTTTGTTCCCCAGCTCGGAAAAATATCATCCTCGGAGGATTCGTTCACCTTTGGGCGTGCCCTTCGTACCCCCAAGTTCTGGAACCTCTGGATCATCTTCTTCCTGAGCCTGACCGCAGGGCTGGGACTCATCTCGCAGCTCTCTCCCCTCACACAGGATGTCATGGTCTCAGGTTTCGGAGGCACGCCGTCTGAGGAACAGCTCCGTGATATCATCATCGCCTCAGGATTCATTGTAGCCCTTGCCGGGATCTTCAACGGAATTGGCAGGCTCGCATGGGCATGGATATCTGACACGCTGGGACGGAAACCGGTGTTCATCCTCATCTTCACCATCCAGGCTGCCGGGTTCATTCTCCTTGCCCATGCAGGGCATATCATCACCTTCAGCATACTCGCATTTCTCGTGCTGGCGTGCTACGGCGGTTCGCTCGCCTCCATGCCCGCCTTCGCTGCAGATGAGTTCGGGCCGCTGCACATTGGCAAGATCTATGGCGTGATCTTCACGGCATGTGCCGCAGCAGGATTTGTGGGGGCCTTCTTCTTCGCCTTCATCAAGGACGTTACCTCCCGCTTTGAACCGGCTCTGTATGTGGCCTCAGGATTTCTGCTTCTCGGACTCTTCCTCACGATCATCTATCGGAATCCAGTCTCGGAGAACTGATCCCGGCATGTGTTTCTCCGTTTCCTGGATGCGGAGTCCGTTCTTTCAGCGGAGAGAAAAGGTAAGAGCCCCATATTTGCCGATTGACGCACCATCACAATCTCGGTATGTGAGAGCACGAAGCCTGAGATGCACCGGAACGCATGAGGTTCAGGCTTTTCACCAGCAGCCACGATGCTAAAAAACGGGGTCTGCTCGCGAGAAAGACAGTCCCCGGAACACACCACCAAGGGAAAGGATGATCACCATGGCACGAGTAGCCTTCATTGGTTGGCGCGGAATGGTTGGTTCGGTCCTCATGGACAGGATGATCGCAGAGAAAGATTTCCACGGATACGAACCCATTTTCTACACGACGTCCCAGGTCGGGCAGAAAGGCCCGGAGATCGGCCTTGATATTCCACCGCTTTTGGACGCCTATGATATCACGGATCTTGGGCAAGCGGATATCATCGTCACGTGCCAGGGAAGCGATCACACCAAGGACGTCTACCCCAGGCTCAGGAAGGACGGGTGGAAGGGCTACTGGATCGATGCGTCATCGGCGCTGCGCATGCAGGATGACAGCATCATCATCCTGGACCCTGTCAACAAAGATGTCATCGAGAAAGGACTCAGACAGGGCATCAAGAACTTCATCGGCGGCAACTGCACGGTGAGCCTCATGCTCATGGCTGTCGGCGGATTGTTCAGGCACAATCTCGTCAAGTGGGTGAGCTCCATGACCTACCAGGCTGCATCAGGAGCAGGGGCAAAAAACATGCGGGAACTCGTCGAGCAGATGGCTTTCATCGGACAGGCATCTCAAAACCTCCTCGACAATCCTGCAACCGCCGCCCTCGAACTCGACACCCGTGTCCTGGAAACCCTCCACAGCGAGGGATTCCCGAAGGAGGTGTTCGGATATCCCCTGGCAGCGAGCCTCCTGCCCTGGATCGACGCTCCCATGGAAAATGGCCAGAGCAGGGAGGAGTGGAAAGGGTTCGCCGAGACGAACAAGATCCTCCAGATAAAAAAACCCATCCCCATCGATGGCATCTGCGTCCGCGTGAGTTCCATGAGATGTCACTCCCAGGGACTCACCATGAAGCTCAAAAAAGATCTCCCCGTCGATGAAATCACGGAGATCATCGGCAACGCCAATGAATGGGTGAAGGTGATTCCCAACAGCAAGGAGGAGACCCTGGGACACCTGACCCCTGCAGCGGTGACCGGCAGACTCGAAGTTCCTGTGGGCCGCATCAGGAAGATGAACCTCGGGGAGAAGTACCTCACCTGCTTCACCGTGGGTGACCAGCTCCTGTGGGGTGCAGCGGAACCCATCAGGCGGATGTTGAAGATCACCCTTGAGCACCTGTCGTAACGGGAAAAACCAATCCTCCCCTCGCAGCGGAATCCCGTGTCTCCGGGGGGAGGATCATTTCAAAGCACGTCCCTGTTCCTCAGGCGCACCACGCACCTGCCCAGCCAGTCGAACAGCTCCTGGGGTTTCACTCCCGGGCTTGCGGCACAAGCTTCGATCTCCCTGAACCATCGCGCAGTTATCAGGCGCTGGTCGATCTCCGCTCGGGCGACATTCTGAGAAGGCTTTACAGCGACCTGCCTTCTCAGGATGTCATCTGGTCAAGAAACTTCTCCAGCTTCCCTTTTTCACCCAGAACCCGAATGCCGAGATCTCTGGGCGAGGGAAAAACCTCAGGGGCATCCTCTCTCCTTACCAGGGAAATGGCATCGACCGGGCAGACCGAGACACACAGCCCGCATCCAATGCACGTCTCTGCGGCCACAGCAGCGTGATCATCCTGCATCACGAGGGCATCCACGGGACAGCGTTTCTCCAAACAGACACCGCACCCGGTACAGATCTCTGTACTGACCTGTGCTTCAAAACCGCTTGGAGCAAAGGAATTCGGCAGCCCGAGCTCGGTCCTGCAGGTGAGGATCGTACAGCAGCACGAGCAGCAGTTGCAGATGAAGGATATCCCCTCAGCGCTGTTGCTGCTCGTATGCACAAGGCCGGCTTCCTCAGCACGATCGAGCACGTCGTGGGCCTCTTCGCGGGTGATCTCCCGCGCATATCCCTGCTGAACCAGGAAACGGCCGGGGCCATCGAAGATGAGGCACATCTCCGTCGGCTTGTCACAGGCACCGATACTGACCCTGCATGCGCACTGCCCCAGGGCGAGATATTCCACAGAATCGATCAGGCTTGCCACTTCCTCATAGGGATGAACCCGTGAGGCAGCATCGATCGAACGCTCCACAGGAATGACGCGGGCTATCGGTGTCGGGTTTCCTGAAAAAGAAGCTCCCAGGGCCTCCCGGTGGTATTCGTCCCAGAGTTTTCCCAGGCGATCCAGGGTCGGGGTCCCCCCTCCCCTCATGAAGGGGAACTCGAAGAGTCCGGGGATCGTTGGCAACAGGCTATAGAGTTTCCGGCCGTCTTTCTCCCTGGAAAAGATTACGGCCCTGCCGGCCATAGCCTCGAGCAGTGCCCTCGCTGGTTCCGGCGATACCCCGGCGCCTGCAGCGATGGCTTCACATGACTTTGGGAACAGGGTCATGTGAACTGCAAGGGCCGCTTCTTCGGGGGTGTAGAGAATCCTGAGAATCTCGTCAAAGGCCTGTGCCTTTGGAGCCCCGACTGGTCCTGCATCGAGTATCTCTCGAAGTTTCTCATAGACATCCATAGGCATCCTCCCTTTTTTCTGGTGACATCGCATCCTTTACCCTTGTAATCTGAACACACGAGTGGCATTTCCATGGAGAAACAGGCTCAATGCCTCTTCATCGAGCTGCAGCTCTTCAATCCCATCCGAACATCGATGATGGTGCTTTCAGCGTTCATGCCTCCTCCTCAGGATGACCGGTGCCCTTGAGGGTTCTCTGTGAGCTGATTTGAGGATAGTGGTAAAAAGACGCGAACATCTCCCGGATACATGATCTTCGTTTTACTCTGAGCGGGTCACGCAGGGAATTCCCTCTGCACCGGCTCCATGGTGATGCCTGGCACCTCACGGGAACTGAAACCTCACATCGCCGGAGCAGTCTCCGGTTGCGTTCATGAGACAGCCCCTGATCTCGGGTGACACAGTGTAGCGAATTCCGAGAGTCTCTATCCAGCACTGTACCCGGTATATGACCCCGCACTCATAGCTCTCCAGAACACCGAGCCGCTGCATGCCCTGATAGGCGAAGCAGTCCCTGCCCGGAAATTCCCAGTGCATCGTATTCTCCCCAGGAAAGGTGTAGGAGAACTTCATGAAATCCCCCGTGCTCACGGAGAATGCCGCATCGATCACATCCTTGAGTCTTTCAAACGTTGTAATGCTGCCTGCATCGACATCAAAGAGCTTCAGTGCGCGCTTGATTTCCAGTGCGGCCAGCGACCTGATGGCTGCCTTGTTGATCCGGTTCGTCTCTTCAATGCCCATGGTCTGCAAACAGTGGTAAAACCACATCCCATCGTGCGTCATCCAGTTCTTGATCAGGTGCTCTTTCACAACGCCCAAACCGATCTCTTCCAAGGTTTTCATCGATCACCCCCATGAGATAGTGCACGGTGTCCAGTCACGGAAACCGGGTCTTCACACAATGAGTGCCACAGAGCATCGGATATCTCGGCAATGGCCTGGTCCACACCCGTGATAGCCTGCCCGGAGAGGTACTGGCGTGTATACTCCATGCATGGCCCAAGGATAAGGGACACAGAAATATCAAGGGGAAGATCCCTGAAGGACCCCTGCCGTCGCTGCCTTTCAAACCATGCAGACACGTGCTGCAAGAAATCTCTGTTCAACCGGGTGATCTCTTCTTCCGTGGAGGCCATGAACGATGCGTATCGATGCTGAAAGAGATATCGTGCCCAGGTGGTGTGCTCCTGAACCCACTTCAGATGGAATGCCACCACGGCGTGGATTCCCTCTCGTGCCCCTGTTTCTTCTCCGAGCAACCTGAGGATTCCCTTCTGGTACACCCGGATACCCTCCAGAAATACCTCGGCTGCAAGATTTTCTTTGCTCTTGAAATGGTGGTAGATGCTGCCGGTGCTTGCCCGCGAGCGGCTTCGGATATCCGCCATGCTCGTCTGGCTGACCCCGCTGGCGGAGAAGTGCTCCAGCGCCGCATGAATGATCTCGCTTTTCCTGACCTCTGAGCCGGCGTGCCTGCCTTTGCGTCGATTCATGGTAGAATTTTATTTTAGAATCATATTCTAGTCAAGTGTCTTCGTTATCGTCCACATCGAATGATGAAAAAGAAGGCTGTAACCGTCTGTATTTTCTTGTTTCCAATCATTTTTTTCTCTATACACGAGTCATGTATTCTCCACCTTCCATGGTCTTCATGGCACACCAGCTCACCTACTGGGGTCACCATGCCTGAACATGCACCACAGGATCAATCACTGAGCAACCGGCGAGACCGGGAACCGGAAGAACGTACCCTTTGCATGAAGGATGATCCGGCCATGAAGATATCCACGAATCGTGGCATTAAGACCATGAATGCCCTGGGTGCATTACCTGTGGGGAGCGTACCGGATGCCCGCACTCATCGATCCTGAAAACGTTCCGGTTCTTCTGCTCTACAACCTCGATCCAGCGTGGACCAACCTGGAAAAAGACGAGGTGACAGCATCGACAGCGCTCCTGGAAGAGGCACTCACAGGTGTCGGCCACCCCACCATTACCGTGCCCGTGATGCACGCGAATATTTCGGAATACCTCGATGATTTTGCTTCCCTGGAACATATCGTGCTGAACTGGTGTGAAGGGCTTCCTGGAATGAATCACAGCGAAAGTCTGGTGGCAGAGCACCTCGAAAAACGATCCTTTGTCTTTACCGGTGCCGATTCCAGAACCCTTGAACGCTCAAAGGACAAGTGCCGGGTGAAACGTGCATTGTGTTCCTCGCGGCTCACAACCCCGACGTGGAAAATATTCACCTCGCCTCACAGCGAGCATTGGATTTGCTTCCCGGCAATCGTCAAACCTGCCCTGGAACACTCAAGCATCGGGATCACCCGTAATTCCGTGGTAATGAGCCAGAGAGAATTGAACCGGCGTATATGCTTCATACTCGATACCTATCATCAACCGGCACTGGTTGAAGACTTTATCGACGGGAGGGAGTTTCATGTCTCTCTGTGGGGCAATGGGAGGCTTGAAGTTCTTCCTCCTGCAGAGATGGATTTTTCCCTCTTTACCGATTTGCACGACAGGCTCTGCACGTATGACGCAAAATTTGTCCCGGGCTCTGTTCACTACGAAAAGATCCAGACGCTCCTGCCGGCACCCCTTGATGCAGGAGAGCTTCTAACCCTCGAGGAGGTCTGCAGAACAGCCTATCGTGCAATCGGATGCAGGGACTACGCACGGATCGATGTGCGGTATCGGGACAGTACCTTCTATGTCCTGGACGTGAACCCGAACGCGGATATCAGCATGGATGCGAGCATGGCCTGTGCCGCAGAGGTTGCAGGATTTTCCTATGGAATGATGGGAACTCACCTCATTCGCCTTGCCGCACGCCGCCACCCTGTCTGGAGAAGAGTCTGATATCCCTAAAATCGTCGCAGGTCGTTTCTTCTCGTTATTTGTTTGCTATTGACGTGGTTCTGGTGTTATGGTCCCCTGAACCATCCAAAGGAGGCCCTGTGCCATGAATCTCTACGTCGGAAACCTTCCGTACAAAATCTCGGAACGTGAGCTGCAGGATCTGTTCACTCAGTATGGTGAGGTAACTAGTGTCAAGATAATCAAGGACAACTACTCCAACCAGTCGAAAGGGTTCGGCTTTGTGGAGATGACAAGTGTTTCCGAAGGACAGCAGGCCATCAAGGATCTCAACGGCACAACCCTCCAGGATCGGAAGATCATCGTGAATGAGGCTCGTCCTCCCAAGAAAAGAACCGGCGGAAGACATTTCCAGCGCTGAACATCATTCTGAATCCGCCCCATCTTTCTTTGACATACCTCCATTCACATCGATGGAGAGACAACTGATAAGGGTCAGGTATGAAGCGTATACTTCATCGTTCCATGATAATCATCGTGGCTTCGAGCTGGCTGGTTTTCGGGAGCTTGCCTGTTCGGGCTGATGTACAGGAAGGAGGTGCCACCATGACCATAACAGCCGGCAAAAATGTATCCATTGAATATTCCTTGAGCCTTGAAAACAAAGAAGTGATCGATTCCAATGTCGGAGGAGAACCTCTGAGCTATGTGCAGGGATCGAATCAGATAATTCCAGGACTGGAAAATGCCCTCGAAGGCATGAAGGTCGGAGAGAGTAAAAAGGTCTCCGTGGGTCCTGAAGAAGGGTATGGCCCGGTCATCCCTGAAGCGATTGTTGAGGTTGGAAAAGAGCAGCTTCCCCTCGAAGCGTTCCAGGTCGACGCTCAAGTCCAGGCCCAGAGCCCTGACGGTGATGTACTCTACGGCCAGGTGACCAAGATCGAAGACGATACCGCGACCATTGACTTCAACCATCCCCTCGCCGGAAAAACGTTGTTCTTCGATGTGAAGGTGCTCGATATCCAGTAGCCTGATATTTTCGAAATGCGTGAAGCGCCTGATGCCATGATTCGCACCTTGCCTTCTCATACCCGTGGGGCTCTTGCATTTTTCCTCATGGTGATAAATACCGTGATCTGGGCAGTTCCTGTGCATATTCTCGCTCTGACCAAGATCCTCATCAGGAATGATGCATGGCAGAAGACCTGTGCCAGAGCACTCATGAGAACCGTGAATTGTTGGATCTGGGGAATCCTGAATATATTGAAGCTCACCCAGGACACCTCCTATGATATTCAGGGACGTGAAGGACTGAGCAGGAACGAGTGGTATTTCCTCAACTCCAACCATCAATCGTGGGCGGATATTCTCGTACTGCTTATCACCTTCCACGGATACATTCCCTTTTTCAAGTTCTTCCTCAAAAAACAGCTCATCTGGGTGCCGCTCCTGGGCACATCCTTCTGGGCCCTCGATTATCCCTACATGGAGCGTTTCTCGAAGAGTTTTCTCGAAAAGAATCCCGGCATGAAGGGAAAGGACCTTGAAACCACGATAAAGGCCTGTGAGCAATACCAGCATACCCCGGTGTCCATCCTGAACTTCATCGAGGGGACCAGGTTCACAAGGGAGAAGCATGAAAAGCAGCAGTCTCCCTACAAGCACCTGCTCCGCCCCAAGGCAGGCGGCTTCGCCTTTGCCCTTGCAGCAATGAAGGGAAAGATCACCTCAATCCTCGATGTCACCATCATGTATCCGCCCATGGATTTTACCTTCTGGGACTATCTCTGCGGGCGCATCCCATCAATCTCCGTGCGGGTGAAGAAACTGGGCGTCCCAGGAGAATTTCTCGATGGAGACTACCTGAACGACGCTGACTACCAGAACCGCTTCAAAACGTGGGTGAACACCCTGTGGGAGGAAAAAGACGCCCTGATCGAGCGGCACAGGGCTGCACAGGTAGGGCTGTGATTCGTCACGAGGCGAGGGTATATCCATACATGCCATGGCAGGAGAAAAGCTCACACGACGACAGAAAAACCTTTCCCGGTTGCTGAAAGAACGCACGAAAACTCTCAAAGACAAGAACCGGCGTGTCACCCTCAAAGAACGACCGAAGAGATAGCCTTTCCCGTCCTCCGTTTCCCGGGTATGCGTGCCGTCTCCACTTCCAGAGCCAAGCGCCACCTGTACGTTCAGGAGCCTCTCAGCTGCGTTCTTTTCGCTTCTTGAGATCCAGTGCCGCCTTCAGACCCTTCTCCCGGATCACCTTGAACTTGAGCCCAGTTTCCGTCAGCCTGAAAAACCGTTTTCCATACTTTTTCAGCAGGGATTTATCGATCTCGAACCCCAGTCCCGGCCTCCTGAAAGGATGGAGTTGCCCGTTTGAATCCGGCAGAACAGGCTCGATGATCCCCTCACGAACCTCGGGGATCCAGGATGGCTCTTCCAGGGGATACTCCAGTGGCAGTGTGTTGTCCCGGTCAGCCAGAACCATGTTCCAGTTGATGTAGAACCCGATACCGTTGGTCCAGGTGTGCGGGCTGAAGAGACGATCCTTGATCTTGCAGGTATCGATCACCTTCTTCACCTGTGCGATACCACCGGCAAAGGTTGCATCCGGCTGGTAGACGTGGAAGCAGTCTTTCTCGAACATGATCTTGATTTCATCCCACCCGTAGTTGAGCTCAGCGCCGGATATCTTTACCTTCGACATCTTCTTCAGCGCTGCGTTGCCGTCGTAATCGCGGGAATCGAGGGGCTCTTCGAGCCATTCGATTCCGTAGTCGTAACATGCCGCGGCAAAATCACGGGCCCTGGCCAGATCCCATGCCGGGACCTTGTCCACGATGGTAACCAGCCAGCCCTGATTCGCATCCACCCCGAGCTTCATTTTCCCGGCCAGGCCTCTGCTCACCACCTCGATGTGCCTGATATCATTATCAAGGTGAACGTTCTTCACCCTGAGCTTCGCTGTCTTGAACCCACGCTCAGAAAGGGCAAGGAGCTCATCGACCCTCTTCTCTGGCTCATGCATTTCACCGGTTGAAAGGTACACGTCAATGGGCCGCGGGTTGCCACCGAGCAATTCGTAGACAGGCTTGTTCGAAGCCTTCCCCATGATGTCCCAGCATGCCGGCTCTATCCAGAAATTCCGCCAACCGAGAAATCCTGCCTGCTTCAGGAGTCCCTGCACCTGGTCGATATCCGTAGGGTCTGCCCCGATCAGGTAGCTCCCGATAAGATCTCCCAGTCCCTCTCGTTCTCTCCCCATGGCAGACCCCGCCGAGTACCCCTCGATACCGTCATCCGTGGTGAGTTTTATCAGGGTGAAGCGGTTATGGGTCTGTGGATATCCCGGTATCCAGGTTGGCCAGAAGGTGTGACTCAGTGGCACCGAGACATGGTAGAGTTCAATCTCCTTGATTTTCATGTGTCCTCCTCCCCTCCCTGCTTCTGAAGTGATCAGATACCGTCATGAGCGTTGACAATGAGGGGTTTAGCGTGCTCTCCCTGGATAACCCGAGTTCCCGGCGGCACATCATGAGTGAGAAACACGTTTCCACCAATGACCGAGCCTTTCCCGATGCGCACCCTGCCGAGAATCGTCGTGCCGGAATAGATGATGACATCGTCTTCCACAATAGGGTGGCGCGCCATTCCCTTGATAAGTTTTCCCGAATCATCAAGGGGAAAGCTTTTTGCCCCCAGCGTTACCCCCTGGTAGAGGCGAACATTTCTCCCGATCTCACAGGTCTCGCCGATGACCGTACCGCTTCCGTGATCGATGAAGAAGCGTTCAGAGATCTGCGCTCCCGGATGGATATCGATCCCGGTCTGCGCATGAGCCATCTCGGTGATGATTCTCGGAATGATTTCCACGCCCAGATGGTGAAGTGCATGGGCAATGCGGTAGTTTGTCATGGCCTTGATGCTTGGATAACAGAAGATCGTCTCCCCGGGACTCTTTGCAGCTGGGTCTCCTTCGAATGCCGCCCTCACATCACCGATCATGAGTTCACGGATCCTGGGGATCGCTGAGATGAACCTTCGAGCAAGCAGCAGAGATCGGTCGGCACATTCGATGCAGGCAAACCTGTCCGTCAGTTCGCAGGAAAACCCGAACCCCCGCTTGATCTGTTCCGACAGGAGCCTCTCCACCTTGTCCAGGTGAGCCCCGATAATGTACGGCATGGTCTCCGGCGTCATCTCGGAATCGCTGAAATACGCAGGAAAAATGACCCGCCTGAGCCGCTCCACGATCTCAACGAGGGTATCAACAGACGGCATTACCGCTTCGAGGGTTGGGCGATGGTAAACACTGTCATAGGACCCGGGCCTGCAGAGGTCATCGACCACCCTCTTAATGATCAGGTTGTCTTCAGGAACCTCCCGGACTGTGTTCTTCGTCATGAAATTCTCCTGATCAGGCACCGCTTCGTTTCGGTCTTACACGGGGAACCTCAGTTCACCTTCGCTGTGCACCATTGAGTGCAGCACAACGACCTATCATCTCAGTCATGCCCTGTCTCTGCCTGGTCGACAGAGCAGAAATGCTTCTGTTTGTAGTGTTCGAGCAGTTGTTCCACGTCTTCCTTGCACTCTCCGCAGACCGTTCCCACCTTTGTCTTCTCCTGGAGCTCATAGAAAGTGCGCGACCCTTCCAGCACGGCCTCTTCGATCTCGTGGTCGGTGATGTTCATGCAGTTGCACACAATACGGGCTTCTTCTTTCTTCACGTTGTCGAGCTGTCCGCTGCGTTCATAGTAGTCATTGATGGCCGCCCGGAGGGCCTTGTCTCCCAGGACGCTGCAGTGGATCTTGTGCTCCGGCAGTCCGCCGAGCTCTTTGTTGATGTCCTTGGGAGACAGGGAATAGGCATCTTGAAGCTTCATACCCTTGACCATCTCTGACATGACCGAGGTGGATGCAATGGCGCTCGCACATCCGAAGGTCTTCCACTTGCAGTCGGTGATGACCTCCTGTTCCCTGTCCACCTTGATCACCACGATCATCTGATCTCCACACTTGATGTTGCCGGTAATCCCTCTGCCATCCTCCTGGTAAGTCGCTTCGTCCACAAGAATATTCTTGGGATTCATGAAATGCTCGAGAACCTTGTCCGTGTAAACCCAGTTCGCCTGCTCCATCATTTCCTCCCTCCCGCGTAGAAGGTCGACATGTCTCTGATCCGGCCGATAACGCCGGGGAGCACATCGAGCAGGTAATCGATATCCTCCTGCGTGTTCTCCCTGCCCAGGCTGATCCTGATGGAGCCGTGGGCACATTCGGCAGGGAGCCCGGTTGCCAGGATGACGTGCGATGGATCAAGGGAGCCTGAAGCACAGGCCGAACCTGTTGAGACCGCGATCCCTGCCAGATCGAGATACAGCATGATCGCCTCTCCTTCGGCACCGTCAAAGGACACGTTCAGCGTCCCGGGCAGGCACTCTGTAGGATGCCCCACAAAGCGAATATCAGGGATCTGAGTCTGAATGCTTTTCCTCAGGTGCTCCTTGAAAAGCAGCAGTCGCTTTTCCTCCTGTTCCATTTCCAGGGCGCGCATCTCGATGGCCTTTGCGAGGCCCACGATGCCCAGGGTGTTTTCCGTTCCGGCACGCCTGCCCCGTTCCTGGTGACCGCCCCGGATCAGGGGACAGAATGGCGACCCTTTCTTGACATAGATCGCTCCAACACCCTTCGGCCCGTAGATCTTGTGCCCTGAAAGGGTGAGAAAATCCACATCCAAGTCTTTCACATTCACCGGGATCTTGCCGACTGCCTGGACCGCATCGGTGTGGAACAGGGCGCCTTTTTCGTGCACAACGTCGGCAATTGCCTCGATATCCTGGACAGTCCCGATCTCGTTGTTTGCCATCATCACTGAAACGAGGCCGGTTCTCGCACTCACCATGTCCCGGATCTGATCGACGTCCACCTTGCCGTATTCATCCACATCGATGTACAGGACATTCACGCCTTTCTCGATGAGACATTTGGAAGTCTCGAGGACACAGGGGTGTTCGATGGTGGAGGTGATGAGATCTCTGCCCTGACACACGTTGAACGAGCATTCCCGCCCTGGACAGGCGAGGATTGACAGGATCGTATTGTTCCCCTCGGACCCGCTGCCCACGAACATGATTTCCTCGGGTGATGCATTGATAAACCGGCCGACGGTTTCCCTCGCCTCTTCCACAAGACTCCGGGCGTACCTCCCGTACGAGTGCAGGCTGGAAGGATTTCCGAAGACATCCAGCACCCCTTCAATGGCCTTTTTGACCTCGGGATGAAGGGGTGTGGTGGCATTGTGGTCGGCGTACACGTTTCTCTCAGGCATGATCACCTCTCACGAATGTGCCTTCTGCGTGGAACATGCAACGATGCACGGTTCGTCATACTGTATTTAGTGCCTTTCGTCTGGGTTTTCCAGAAAATTCTTTCCTCCAAGAGGCTGATGCGACAAAACTCGCACCTTCACAGTACACTCCGTCAGTATATGAATACAACGTCACGAATGATCTAAAAACCCCGGGTATACCTGCACTCAACAGGAGGAGCCTCAACGGGCTCTGTTCACGAGGGCTTGGTGTTTTCACTGCGCCTGCTTGAGATGTCATGAACCCTGTTCTTGGTAAGGCTTCATAAATTTTTCACAAAAAATTCGATTCATCCGATGAATTCTCCACCTCCAGTTGTTTCATTGCCAGGGCCGGTTGATCTTCGTGATCACCCGGCCTCATTCCTACTCAGAATCAGCCTCGGTGATCATCCCTGCCCTTCGAACACGAGAAAGTGCAAGATTTCCAGCTTGTTTCTCTGGGCATCAGTGATCAGAACCTTCCACGGTCCTGTGTCTGTGGGGCGGATTCCTTTCGAACTGTAGGTCCGCCACAGGGATGACTTCACAGCCAGAGGCACGCGGGCAACTTCCTGATCACCATGATACCAGATGTGAATGATTTCTGTCGGATCAACAGCGCCCTTGATCGCGGTGAAACAATAGAGCCTGCCAACATTCGAGGGGAAACTGGTGCTCTCTCCCACAGGTTTGAGATCAACCACGTTTCTGCTCACTGTTCCGTAATCGACCATAATGCCAGCGTGATCCTGTGCCGAGGCTGGTGAGCTCGAAACGAGAAAGACACTGCAGATAATGAAGAGTACAACCCCGTTACGCATATATTTCCTCCTTTTCGGGACTATCTTTCCACCAGAGACTTCTCTGTGGGCCGATCCGACTCCGGTATATCCAATCCCCGAAGTGCATGCAAGGGAATTCACCCCCGCTTTTCCCAGGCCTGTGGTCAGGTTACCCAGGGTGCAAGATCACTGATGGCGGTCGATTCAATGAGGTACACCACCCCGTGGTGCAATGCCCTGACCTGGATCTCGTTCAACAGCGTTTCTGGGTCATCATAAACACTGTCACGTGAATCCTCAAGTCTTGATACGTAGCCCCACATGTGCTGCAGAGCATTCACTACCCCTCCAGGTGACGGCGATTCTCTGAGCACGTCAACGAGCCTGGTCGAGATCTCTGCAAAGAGCGCTTCGCTGTGAGGCTCCGATAGGTTCTTTCCGATTTCCCGATAGAGCTTCTGATTTCTTGCAAGGACGGAATACTTGTGCTGAGCCCAGAGCTGCTGAACCGATCTGGGCAGGCTGATCCGCCCCTGCTGCCTGAGGGCATACTTGATCTCCAGCTTTGAGAACTGTTCACCAGGCGCATCGATGTATCCGGGGGGCCAGATCGTTTCACCGCCGCGAGGCAGTGGGCTCAGGTGCCGGTACCCCCGCAGGGTCATCTCTGCGACAAGCGTCTCATGCCTTGTTCTGAGGGCACCGAGATGATCCTTCCATCTCAGCGTCTCGGGGTGATGGGCATACCCTCTCTTGCCCCGGGAAACGATCGAGAACAGGGCATGAACTTCCCGGTGTTCGCCGAGAAGACTTTCCCTGTTCAGATATCCCGGATGGATGTCCCACACTCTCATGGCAGCTCTTCTGCCAGGCAGGACACGGATTCTCTCAAGGAGCATGCTGATGATCCCGTGCCCGCTGGTTCTCTTTGTGGTATTCCCGATCCTTTCACAGAACCCCCCTCTGGTTTGCGGCGAGGGAATACATGGATACAGGAGGCCAGATGCTCAGGACTCCCCGTTCCGGCACGGGATTCGGAGAACGCGTACCGGATTGTCTGTAAGTTTCAGGAATCGCCGGACGTCATCCAATGAGATGACGAGTGTGCTCGTGTTCACCAGGGGGTGACACTGCAGGGAAGAACACTTCCAGAGGTCTTCATCCACAATGACCTCCACCCGGGAATCCCTGTCGTTCAGCACACCCAGGATGGTCACCGCACCCGGGGTCAACCCCAGGTGCTTCATGAGACGTTCCGGAGAGGCGAAACTCAGTCCTTTCACCTCGAGCACTTCCTCCAATGCCTTGACATTCACCGTCTTGTCTGCCATCACGCTGATGAGAAAGTGCCTGCGTCCCTTTCTGTCGCGCAGGAAGAGGTTCTTCGTCTTTGCCGAACCTCCCGGCAGACACAGCCGGTCTGCCTGCTCGCAAGTGAACACCGGCTCGTGGTCATAGCGTTGATAGCCGATGGCGTGCTGGGCAAAAAATTCATAGATGTCCATGCTCAGATCCTTTCTCTGTTCTTCAAGACAGACCGGACAGCTGCCTCGGGATGATTCTGTTTTCCTGTGTGCTCCCGTATCGAGCTTCCACCTGCCCCCGGGGCCCCGGGACATTCCACCCCTGCAGTCACCTCACCACTCCGGGATTTCTCTACTCCTTATCAAACCCGCACCAGGTAGTGATGTTCTTCACCGGCTCACGGTGGCTGATGACCTTGTTGGCAGGGAACTCCCAGTCAGGATAGCCGATGGCTACGGAAATCACGATCCGCTTGGTGTCCGGGATCCCGGTGATTTCCCTGATGGATTCCGGATACATTACGCCCTGGTCTTCGATGCAGGTCCCCAGCCCATAGTGAAGAGCCGCGAGGCAGATATTCTGCATCACTGCACCGACATCCATCAGCGGGCCGGCATCGGTCAAAGATCGGTCGAGGAGAAGGATGATGGCTGCCGGCGCATCGAAGAATCGGAACCCCCGCTCCATCCACCAGGCCCTCTTTTCCTTGTCTCCCCGGGGAATTCCCATGAACTGAAAGATCTGCTTGGCGATCTCGATCTGGCGGTTCCTGAAAACGCTGTCATTCGGCCATCCGGTGATCATGTGATCGGGCTTGATGATGGCTCCTGATTTGAGTTTTCTGACGTTCTCATCACTGATCTTCCTGATCACGTCGCCGGAGATGACCAGAAATTCCCAGGGCTGTGTGTTCATGGTGGACGGTGCCCTGGTCGCTGCCTCCAGGATTTCCTCAAGGATCTTTCTGGGAACAGGGTCTGGTTTGTACCCGCGGATGCTTTTCCGACTCTGGATCGCCTCGAGAACCATCATCTGCCTCTCCTGTCCGGCTGACTGGGCGTTCTTTCTCAGCCAAGAATGATGTCATCCAGCGCACGCTTGGGAACATGGTGAATCCAGTTTTCATCCCGCCAGTACTGGATCTTTCCATCGGGCCCGACCTCATCGATGACGACCTGCTCTTTGGGCTTCCCCAGGGCGATGACGAGGAGGACCTCATACCTGTCGGATATTTCCAGGGCTTCGCAGAGCTGCTCTCTCCGGATCGATGCGAGCATGCACCCGCCGAGACCCTTCTCCGTCGCCCCCAGGAGGATGCTCTGTGCCGCAATGCCGTGATCGCACCAGAAGTTCTTCGCGATCTTCGTATCTCCCAAGATGATGATGTAGGCAGACGGACGCTCACCTTCCTCGGGCCCCGGCCAGTCCTTGAGATAGGCTGCCCAGCCCAGATGAGGGAAGATGAGGGCGTTTTTTTCAGGGTCTGCAGCCAACATGAACTTGAGTGGCTGCATGTTGGCTGCAGAGGCGGAAAGCCTTGCAAGCTCAACCAGTTCCCTCAGAATGTCCCTCGTGATCACATGATCCTGGTTGAAACGACGATACGTCCTGTTACGCCTGACAAGTTCCTTTAACATCTTCATTCCTCCACATCACGTGTCAATATTCTCATGCCACGCTTCTCAAGGACAGTCAGATTGTCTAACTCTAAAATACACGGGAAACGTTGTAAAGGTCTTTGGGATGGATTCCCCGATCGTCATGAGATCCGAGAACTTGTCTCGTGCTTGGGTCGAATCTCTTTCCACGCTGTCCCGAGGGGACATGCCTTCATGCATGCGATGCAGTTGTCTACGTCGGTGATCATGGTCTGACCGAACTCGATGACGAAATCCCTCGTTCTGAAATGCCTGAGGAGCATGGCCACGTATGGTGGCCAGTCTCTGAGCCGCGAAGGAGGGAGACGATTGAATTCCCAGGTCCAGAAAAAGAAACACGGATCGACTTCGTAGTTCCCGTTTTTCAATGCTCCCACCGGACATGCGTCTTCACATTTCCTGCATCCATCCGGGCATGGATTGAAAACACTGTATGGATCGGGTTGCAGAGGTGACTCGGTGATCACGGCACCGAGTCTCTGGTGAGGCCCATAGCGTTCAGTGATGAGGAGATTCGATCTCCCGATCTGCCCCAGTCCGGCACTGACTGCCGCATGCTTCAGGGAGAGGTGGCCGAGGGTTTTGGTAAGGGGAAACCGTCTTCTGCTGACCGGATCCCTCTTGTGGATTTCCACAGGTTTATCGGCAGAGACAGGAAGCGAAAGAAAGCCCTCACGCTCGAGGAACCTCCCCACCTTTTCGGCCACACGGTCGAGCAGCCGGGATGTCTGCATCTTGTTGCGAGTCCAGAGCCTGATGTCTGGAGCGTGCACCGCACCAAGGCTATATGGGGTACTGCCATGACAATCACACTCTGTGCTGTGGGCAAAAGGGACAGAGGAGACCGTTCGGGTCGAGCAAGCAGAATGTCTTCTGCTCGTGCAATCCCCACGAGGTCGATCCCTTCGGCGTACATCATGTCTTTGATCGTACCAGCATCCACAACCACGACGTCCTCACAAAAAAAGGTGTTCTCACCTCACCTGGTAACGGAACCCTGCCTACAGCTTGAACGTTCCTTTGAAATAGGTCTGCTTCACATTCTTCGCTTTGTCTCTGGCCCACGCCTCAAGCCCCATCCGTCTGATCAGGCAGAGGTTGAACACTTTGGTGTTGTGCGGCACCTCGGAAGCCCAGTCTGCATAGGGGTGCAGGTGGTCGCAGGGAAACTCGTCGCACTCGCAGCAGAAATCGAGCCCTTTGGCAGAGATACACCGATATACATTGCAGGGTTCAGTCATCCTCAGGAAGCCGATAGTGCCGCCCTCGTCCCTGCAGCCATTGCAGTATGCCTCATCGAGAGGAATGCCCCGACGTTCAGCGATCATCCTCCTGAGCTTTTCATTGTCACGCGCCTGATACATGGGACAGTTGAAGCAGTCCAGACCGCATGGAGCGGTCATCCTTCTGTAATCCATAGTCTCTCCCTGTAATCCATAGTCTCTCCTGACTTGCACTTGGTTCACTGGTGGCACGTCCGTATCGAAAACCTCTCCTCAACTCCTTTTTGACCTCGCCTTTTTAAGGTTTTTCAAAAACGGCTTATACAGAAAACTCTTCTCATCGAGGGAACAGAGCCTGCTGAACATGGGCATCGTGACCGTGAAGGCAAGGATATCTGGCGGGAGGTACGAACGCATCGCGATGTCCGTGGCGCCGATGATGGCCTGGGGAATGGAGAGATCCTGGAACGGTGTTATGAGTTCCATGCACCCTGAGCCGAAGGGCGCAATCACGGCAGGCATATCAGCCGGGGCACTGTGATAGTTGGCGCCCAGGATCAGCGCACTCAACTGGTCGGGGTTCACGAAGAACGTGATGGTCTTGAGAAAGGACCATGTATCACTCCTGAGGGGTCCGACGAAAAGGCAGGGATGCCGGGGCTTGTAGGTGTTCCGCTGATCCAGCCACGCCCCCATGATCTCACGGGATGCCTTCAGGCCTTCGGTGTCCACCAGAAAGGAGATGTACTCATCCCTGGTCCGGGTGGCCATGCTGCACAGGGCGGTTCCTGCTCCCCCGCAGCCGAAGTTGTCCTTCGTGATGAGGAGTGTTTCACCCCTCATCCAGTTTGGATAGAAGGAAAAGATGCACCTGTGTTGTTTCGGATCGGGCGTCACAACCGGCTCGAATCCCACCGTGTCCGGTGCATCGTAGAGACCGACCAGGGGACGCTCTATCTCGAGACGTTCCAGCAGCAGGGAAGGATCGTTCATCTCGGATTCTCTCTTTTTCGCGAGCCGAAAAACGCCTCCATCCTCGTGAGGAGATCCATGTCTCCCTGTGCGCGATACCTTCCCTCGTGGAAGAGTTGGGCGCCATCGGCTTTTCCGGTCACGACATCCATCCAGACATCAAAGGGCGCATCAATAACCAGGTCCGGTTTTTTCGTTTCACCCAAGGCAGACTCGATCGTGCCGTCCCTGATGAGGAAATGGCACACACCCTCCTGACACCCGGAAAACACGAATTGAATCGAGGTATCCTGCTTCTCTGCTGACCGGGAATTGAAGGCCATCTGCATCAGGCGCAGAAATTCCTCGATGGTCGTTGGCCTGGGGATGATTCCAGCCGCCTTTGCCTCTTCGGGAGTCAATCCGTGGGAGATGCAGGCATCCCAGAAGAGATTCCCCATCTGCCCGAATACCTCGGAATCACAGATAGGCTGTGTGATGCGTTCCATGGTCTCGGGTGTGACCTTCAGGGTTTTCACGAGTTCGATTCCAGCCTGTGACACGGCATCGAGGATATCGTCACAGATCTCCTTGAAGACAGGCTGGGTCATTGTCTCTGCAGCCGGCCGGTAGATCTCTGCAAATAAGCCCACGTTGTACATGAACCGGAGGTGGTTCGAGAGCTGATCGAATACAGACATCTCGGGAAACCCGGCCACTGAAAGAATCACCACCCCGGGGTGGCGGTCCCGCAAGGGGTGGTAGGTCACCCCGTCTTTGCTCCTGAGATAGGGTTGAATCACCGGCAATGTCCGTTCTATGAACGTCTTCATCACGGCATTCATGGTAAAGTGGTAGAGTGGAGTCGCCATGACCACGATGTCTGATCCGATGAATTTCGGGTAGAGTTCGCGGGTCATGTCATCCTTGTGAATGCACGTTCCAGGGGTCTTGGTCCAGCAGGTGAAGCACCCGATGCAGTTCTTGATCTTCTTCTTTCTGAGGTGCACGAGCTCCACCTCTGCGCCTGCCTTCTCCATGCCCTTTACCAGGTGTTCGAGCATGAGCAGTGTTTTGCTCTGTCCCTGAATCCTGGGGCTTGAATTGAGTGCAAGAACCTTCACGGAGTCCTCCTTTCAGTATTACTACCCTTCCCTGAGCAGGCTTGCCAAACACCCTCCCCAGAAGGTAGCTGTTTCTCTTTTCATTGGCAAGAAATTTTCCGCGTACGAGATTCGCCCTCGTGGTGAAGATCCTGATCAGGCCGGATGAGTTTCTGCGAAGAGATCGATGAGCGCGAACCGGTCTGCATCGAACAGGCCCTTGTCGCTCACCTTGAGATGGGGGATCACGAGCAGCGCCATGAAGGAGAGCGTGAGAAAAGGCGCATTCAGGGGCGAACCGAGCCGTGTGGTTTCTTCCTGGAGTTCCGAATACAGGCGTGCCACTTCCCAGGCGTCTCCATCCGAGATGATCCCGGCTACTGGCAGAGGAAGAACCGCTGTTCGATCATCGTGAACCACGACAAGCCCCCCCCTGTGCTCGATCACACTATTGACAGCCCTGCAGAGATCCACATCCGACACCCCGACAGCGACGATGTTGTGCGAATCGTGCGCCACGGATGAAGCAATGGCCCCTTTCTTCAGGCCGAATCCCCTGACGAGCCCGAGAGCGGGCGGGCGATCATGATAGCGGTTCACCACCGCGATCTTGAGGATATCCCGATGAGGATCGGAGACAACACAGTCATGTTCCATCCTCGGGGGTGTTCTCATCCACCCCGTGACAAGCTCCCCGTCGGTTGCCACCATGATGTTGACCGGGATTCCCTTCCCCTCTATCCGAAAATCATTCACGTGCTTCCCGGCAGCGGCAAAGGCATTGACAGGCTCCACACCGATGCGATCCAGGAGCGGCTTCCCGCGCCGGGCCGCCGTTCGTCCCTCGAGGTACGTCTCCCGAATGGTGAACTCCTCCAGATTTTCAACCACGATGAAATCTGCTGAATCCCCCACCTGGAGAAGCCCCACCGGGATATTGTAATGCCAGGCAGGATTCAGGCAGGCACACCGGAGAACCTTCATGAGATCATGACCTTGCCTGAAGGCCGTCCTGACAAGGGAGTTGATGTGGCCAGATACCAGGTCATCGGGGTGCAGGTCATCGGTGCAGAACATGCAATCCGAACTGTGATCATCGATGAGACAGTGAAACCGTTCGAGATCCTTTGCGGCCGATCCTTCCCGGATGAGAATTTTCATACCCAGCTGCAGTTTTTCCAAGGCTTCATCCAGGCCCAGTGTCTCGTGATCCGTCTCGATCCCGGCTTGACGGTATTTCCTGAGATCTTCACCTCTGAGGCCCGGGGCATGGCCGTCGATCTTCTTCCCACACTTTGATGCGCTCTCGATTTTCTCCATGAGTTGCGGATCACGAGCGATCACACCGGGATAGTTCATGACCTCGCTCAGGAATCCGATGTCGTCCCTGTCCAGGAGACAGGCGACCTCGCTTGGACCCAGGCTCGCACCCGAGGTCTCAAACGGGGTTGCCGGCACACACGATGGAGCCCCGAACACATATTTGAAAGGGCTCTTCGCAGCACTATTCATCATGAACTCAATCCCCCTCATTCCCAGGACATTGGCGATCTCATGGGGGTCTGCAACCGCTGCAACGGTTCCATGGGTCACTGCGACCCTGGCGAATTCATACGGGGTGAGCATGCTGCTCTCGATGTGGACATGGGCATCGATGAACCCCGGCATGATGAACGAGCTGAAATTTCCGGCCTCCGGATCGATCCTCACAATCTTCCCCTCCCGGATGTACAGGGTCCCGGAATAGATCCGCGTGCCTACCACGTCCACGATAGTGCCGGAAACAGTGAATTCACCGCTGTTCATGACTTCACCATCCTTTGGAGGTACGTTCTCAAGATACATTTCTCACCATGCTGGCATCTCCCGTTGCTCATCCTGATCAGACACGTAGAAAACACCGGGCACGGTTACCCTGAAACACCGCGTGCTTGAACATACCGATACACGAAAAACTGGTAGAAGAGCAGATAGAGTGTCGCCACACCGAAAGAGAGGACCGTCCCGGCATAGATGCCGAAAGCGGGGTAACTCACCGAGACAGAGAGAGAATAGAACACCAGAGATCCCAGACCAATGGGGAAGTTTTTGATGACGGTGTGGACATGCTTCCTGTCATAGGTCAGGTGCATGATGAGCAGCAGCGGGAACAGGGTCGTGGGAAAGGCGGAAAACAGACCAGCCCACGACGTTCCCACTATCCGTGCAGTTCCGGTGATCACCACGATGAAGCTCGCTGCAATGAAGGCCCTGAGCAGCAGGACCCGGAAGGTGAAGACGATCCTGTTCTCAATGCGTTCATCCGGGATCTTCCTGAACAGGAACACGAACGAGATGATCGCCGTGACCGTGACAATAACCGTGCCGAGCTTTCCCAGGGTGAGGTGATGGAGAATCCAGGATACGAGGAAAAAACCGCTCACGGCAACCAGCGATGCCATGAAAACAGGGAACCGCCTGAAGATCAGGGTGGACAGGTAATAGAAAAAGGCAAAGCTCGCAATCGAGATCAACCCCAGCATCGTGTAGATCGAACTCTGTGATGCGAATTCGGGACTGATCTCCAGGCCGTAGAAAAACAGGGCAATGGCAGCACCCAGAGGATACCCGGACAGCAACCCCGCTACGCGCGGCCCCACGTGCTCAGCAACGATCGAGAGCGTGATGACCACCACCACGGTGATGAAAACTTTTACAATGATGAGCCCGATCATCCTTCCCTGTGCTTTCTCCGAAATGATTTGCCCATGATTTCTTCTCTGTCGAGCAGCGACCCGCTCCCATATGCGGAATAGAGGGCTTCTCCTGGATACAATCCCGTGTCAGAACTTTCCTCGCGATCTGCGTGAGACAGGATTACCAGCCCTTGATGGGACTTACCCATCGACCCTGATGAGCATGGCGTCACCCTGGGCATTCCCCGAGCAGATCCCACATACGCCGATCCCGCCACCCCTTCGTCTCAGTTCATAGGCAAGGGTCATGACGATCCTCGCCCCCGTGGCTCCAATGGGATGGCCATAGGCAATCGCACTGCCGTTGACATTTACCTTGCGGTACATCTCCTCCTCACTCATCCCAAGAATCTTCCTGCAGCTCACCAGCACCACGGCCGCAAAGGCCTCGTTGATTTCAATCAGATCCATATCCTGGGTAGTCATGTTGTTCTGTTCGAGAATTTTCCGTATGGCCAGTCCCGGAACGGTCGCGATGTCTTTAGTGGGTTGAGAGACTTCGGCATAATCCAGAATCGTGAACAGGGGCTTGAGTCCCAGCTTGTCTGCCATCTGCCTGCTCATGAGCAGGCAGACGTCACCCCCGTCATTGACACCGGGGGCATTGCCTGCGGTGACGCTGCCCGGCCTGCCCGTTACCGTGCTCTTGTGCCCAAAGACAGGAGGCAGTGCTGCGAGAGCCTCCATGGTGGTATCCGGCCGGGGAAACTCATCTTTGTCCATGACAAACGTTTTTCCCTTTGCCCGGTATTCCACGGGAAAGATCTCATCATCGAGCTTCTCGGACTCGATGGCTGCCTTTGCCGCCATCTGAGACCGGTATGCCCATTGGTCCTGCTCCTCACGGCTGAAACCGAATTCATCGGCAACCTCTGACCCATGGATGGCCATGTGCCGATCATAGAAGGCATCCCACAGCCCGTCATAGACCATGGCATCAACCACGGGCCTCGTCGGCAGCCCCATCCTCACCCCCCAGCGCATCTCGGGAAGAAGGTACGGGCAGTTGCTCATGCTCTCCTGCCCCCCTGCTATGCAGATCTCAGCCCTACCCAGCTGGATCATCTGCGCTGCAAGATCGATGGTCTTCACCCCCGACGAACACACCTTGTTCACCGTGATGGAAGGGACATGCTCGGGAATTCCGGCCAATATCGTTGCCTGCCGTCCCGGCACCTGGCCGCATCCCGCAGTGACCACCTGACCGATGAAGCAGTAATCCACGTCACCAGGCTTCACCTTGCCCTTCGTTCTCCTGAGCACTTCCTGGATCGCCATGGCCCCGAGCTCCGATGCCGTGTAGTCCCTCAGCGCTCCACCTACCCTGCCATACGGCGTTCTGCAGGATTCAATGACAACGACCTCGCGAAACTGTTTCATGGTGCTGGAAGGCTTTCTCCCCATGGTGGAATAATCAGGAGTTCTCTCTCCAAACCCGGCAGGCTTCACCCTTTGGTAGATCTCATGCTTCTTCCTGGTGATCCTCTGCGGTGCCCTCTTCATGAACTGTCTCCTCCATTAAAAAAGTTGGGCTCCTGATGACAAACCTGTCATCTCAATAATACGCCCCTGAATTCTTTCTACCGTATTTATC
>DSBG01000031.1 GCA_011046135.1 Deltaproteobacteria bacterium | reverse complement strand
GCTGTTGAGCGCCGGCTTACCGCCGATCAAGACGGTGGGAGACCCGGGGACCCAGGGTGCTCCCGTGGCCGGAACGCAGGGCATGGGGGTGAACACACCGAGTTTCGCTGCCGTGGCCGCCGCGACTGTCGGATTGGCAGGGCTCGAACACATTCCGAAGGGCTTTATGTTCACCATGGGCACGTGGTCCATGATGGTCGCCGCGGGCATGCCTGAGCACATGGTCCTGCTCACGGGCAGGACCGTCAGCGCCCCGGGCGCCGCACCGAAGCTGCACATCACGGTGGCACCGCTGATTACGAGATTGGCCATTACATTTCCTCCCGATCCTTCGTGGTGAGTTTCTTTACATCCATACCCTCTTCACCAGGAGGGACCTTCGTTATTTGACCATCTCCCTTACCTGGGCCAATTGAGAATCCGAATAGATGCTCTCGGCGCTCGCAGCAAAGGGAAGTTTCAGTTTCAGCAGGGCAGCCAGCGTGTCCACCGCCTGATCGCATACGCGCCGGTATCGCGGGGCATATTGTTTGCCAATGGTTACAGCGACCTCCTTGTCGTAGAGAAGTTTCTTGGCATGCTCTCCGAGCTTGGCATCATCGATATAGACAAGCTGGGCCAGGGCCTCATACCGGGCATGCGGATCATCTGAAGCAAGCTCAGCCAGGAGCGCCTCGAGATATTCATCATGACCGAGCTTGGCCAGGGCCAGCCGGGCGTTTTTTGCCACGTCGTCATCACGCCCGGTCAGCTCGAGCAGGGCGTTCATGGAAGCCTCGCCGGGAAGATGTCCCACCCCCAGAGCCAGAAGCGCACAGATATTCTCTTCCTGGCACTGGGCGAGCTCACCAAGGATCCCGTGCAGGGCGCTTGGCGGCGGGTTTCTGGACAGTTGGCCGGCAGCGGCCAGAGACACATTGATGTGATTGTCGGCCAAACCGGCCAGGAGTAGTGTTCCAGCAGTCTCACCGCCCAATCGTCCCGCGCACACCATGGATATCTGGCGTGATTGGAAGTTCTCCATCCTGGCTCCCTGCTCTATGGCAGGCCAGGCCGCCTCACCCAGGTGCGCGGTCAGGTCGACGGCCTGCCAGTCACCCTGGGCAATCAGATGTTCCAGCTCATGTACCTTCGACATTTCTTCACTCTCTCTTTCTGCCCGAGGTGCTGTTTCCCTGCTCGGCGATCCATCCAGGGACGTGCATTGGGTCTCCAGACCCACAAACACCACCAGACATACTGCAATTAGAAGATAAGAGTTTTTCAAACGGTATATAATATTCACGACGGGTCACTGCGGTCCCGCAGACATCAGATCCACTCCCTGTGCAGATATTTTTACGGCCCGGCCAGCGCTATGAGCCTGTCCGCGGTCTTCTGGACATCCTGCATCTCCCGATCGGTGCGATCCTTGGTAAAATTCTTCACGGTCAACATCACCCCGACTTTGCCGTTGGTGTATCCCACGTTGGCCCGATAGGCCATGATATTCTCGTAATTGTACGCCGGGGCCGTGTTCGCGACGCCGATCGCAGGAAATTCGCGCAGAGATCTGTTCGGTAGCCCCGTGTAGGCCCACATGAGCCTTCTGCGTGACACGATGTCATCCCGGATGTTGACGCCCGTACCAGGCACCTGCGGATTGTTGCGCCTGTCCCGGGCATTGACGTGGACGAACTGCACCGCCCCCGGGTCATTGACCAGGTGAAGGACATGCCCCAGTTCATGGGCAATGGTCTGAGCCTCTCCGGCCCAGTCCGCAAGGTACACGGTGAAGGTGTTGGGGTTTGTCCTGGCCGAGCTGGCCATGCCGCCGATCTGATTCGTGCCGGTGGTGAAGCCTGTCCGATCTTGAGTCAGCTCGATTATCTGCCGCACGAACACAACGTTGATGGCTCCGTTGCCCTCTCTGTTATGGTTGTCCAGGGTGTTGTCCTCCGACTCCCATGCGCCCGCTCCGGCAGGGTTCCATCTCCAGGTCACATCCACGCATCCCCGGACATAGAAATTGTGTACATCCGTGTCCACGGCATTCATGACATTGAACTTTATCCCGTGGGGGAAATACACCTTGTTGACATCCACAAACCGGGCCACGATCTGATCCCGGGTTTTGAACTGGGTCTGGGCTTCGACAGGTGCGGGGGCACCCGCAAGCGTTACCGTGTGGGAACCATTGATAATCGGTGCATGCGCCTTTACCTGGATGGTCCGGAGACGGTTGATGACCACCTGAAGTCGATGAATGATGGGGCCGTCCTGGGCGCCAAAGCGCACTTCCAGAAAGCAGCGGCCGGCCTTGAGGGCGCGGAATTTTATAATAGCGTTGTTTGTCGCGGGCAGTTTGTTCTTCACGACAGCTGTGCCGTCATGATCCTCCTGCTGACGGGGACTGGTGATCTCCACTGTCTGGGCACTGCTCGAGGTCACATAGAGGTCGGCCTCATCCGCACTATTGATCCGTTGGAGGCGCACCCGGGTTTCAGCCTGGGTCGGCAGGTCCGGATCAAACCCCACCGGCAGCACGGCTGCGCCGTACGAGGTCTGAATGCATTTCTTGAACCCGCGGTCATCGGGATCGGGGGCATGGGCATCGATCGGTCCGTCATCGGCATCGGCATTGTTTGCATCGGGGGCCCGGGCAAACCGGACCGGCACGATCCGTAGGCTCTTGTGCACGAGTTTCTTGAGCTTGGTGTGCCCCCCGATGGCGCCCTTGCGGCGTTCGTAATCAGAGGTTTTCCCCGGGCTGGCCACACCGACACTCCCGATCTTCCTGAGCTGGTCTTCCACGGCCTTGCTCGTCTTGGGTCCGTACATCGCATCGGGAAAGAGATCGTGGTCTGCCTGAAAATCGAGAATGGCCTGTTCGGTCTCCTTGTTTGGATTCACATACAGGTCTTTCTGGTGAGTCTGGAGGTTGATTTCGGTCTCATCGGCCACCAGGGGCCCATAGTAGTATCCCAGCAGGGTCAGGCGCTGCTGCATCCCGCGAATGGTGTTGTTCCGCGCCAGATTCTGCAGGCGGACAATCTCGTAGCGCGTACCCATCACTTCCAGTATGGTCTGCGTTCCTGCCTGGGGCGAGACCATGACGTTGATCTTCCCGTCTTTCCGATTACTCGTTTTTCCGCTCTGCTTTTCTTCGTCGCCCCAGAACACCTTGTAGTCCAGCTTCTCGATGCCCACGTTGGCTGTCCCGGGCAACCCGGGCACTGTCTGCAGAAAGACCTGGACCGTACGACCCACCAGCTGGTTGTGATTTGGCGCCTCGTTGTTCAGACGTGCGACAAAGAAATTCCTGGCGTTTGCAAAGCTCATTGCCCGAAGACCTCCTTGATACGATCACGTGTGGCCTGGTTCAGTTCCCCGGTAACGGTCAGGTCTTCTTTTTCCTGAAAGGATTCAAGAGCGCCTCGAGGGTCTTCTCCCACTTCGTAGCCCATATTGCGTAACCGTTGTAACGCACCGTCTTCTGTATCCAGGGGATCCAGCGTACCGAAGTCTACGCTGAAGCTGATCCGGTTATCAGGTGGTCCTACAATAATTTTTCCTGTCTTCACCTGCGGCGGTACGGCGGTCTCGAGGTAGCCGTCTCCGTCCGTGGTCCCCTCCGACCAGAACTGGTCATCGATCATCATGGAATACGGTTGATTCTTGATGGGCTCGTCTTCAATCACGAGCTGAACCTTCATTTTTGCAGGGACACCTTTTTTCCGAAAGCGATGTTTTGAATCACTTGAACAGTCTTCGTTTTTTTCGCGTTTGTCTGGAATGGTCAGAATGTCCCCAGGCTGCAGCACGTTCGGGTCTTTCCGGCGGTCCTTCAGTGCCTTGTTTCCGGGGTCGTCCCAGAGTGTCTGCCAGAACAGACCGTGCTTCTCGCTGATGCTGTTCAGACAATCGCCCTGACGAACCGTATACTCTTTAGGCATGTGTTCTCCTATATCTTTTCCCAGGCATCCTGATCAATATCGGGAAACGAAACCGTGCATGTCCCGGGCTCGAATCCCTCGACACGGGCAAACCCCTTTTCATCGAGGGTACCCTGGGCCAGACAGCCATCGGGCAGCGTGATCCTGTACTTCTCGCCAGGAATCGGTTTGTCATCCTCCCCGACCAGTTCTATTTCGATCCAGCCTGTCTTCCCCTGCTGCTGAGCTTCTTCTTCGTCTTTTGGCGGTCGGTGGGGTTTCGCCTCCCGCGCCACTGACTGGAAGGCCGTTCCCGCACGCTCCACAGCCGCATCCATTGCTTCGTCCGGTGCTGCCGGCTTTACTGCCTGACCTGCCGTTCCACTTTTTTTCGGCATGTGTTCACCCGTCTTATGTAGTGTTCTTCGTACAATGGACCCTAGTTAATCTGCACCATACTCCCTTTTATTTCAGTCATGGCGCTTCCCGAGATGCCCACGGTGGTCCCTTCCACCTTGATCTCTCCAACAGTACTGATCTCGATAGAACCGGCTTCGATGGCAATGTATGATCCTCCCACACTGAGCGTGATGTTCTGCAGCCCCTCGATGACGATGTTCTGTGCCTTCAGATAGTAATCCCCGCTTGTCTGTTCCGAATGGTTGGCCTTGAACACCTCGATCACGTCGCCGCTCACCGTGAGCGAAAGGCTCTGCGCAACCTGTTTGGCTTCCTTGCCGGCGACATCCAGGTGGCGATCTTTCCCGACCTTGGTAACGTGGTCGTTGTCCACGATCGTATGGGCATTGTTCTTGACATGCTCTTTCTTGTCGTTTTCCACCACCAGGTGACGGTCATGGCCCGTGGTCTCGAACCGGTCGCTCTTGACCCGCAGGTCCAGGTTCTTCTCCGCGTGGATGAAGACCTGCTCCTCACCTTTCTTGTCTTCGAAGCGTATCTCGTTGAAGCCGTCGCCACCGATCGAGCTGCATGACTTGATGGTGCTCTTGGTCTTTTCATCGGGGAGCTTGTAGGGAGGCATGTTGGATCCATGGTAGACACTGCCCGTGATCAGCGGGCGGTCCGGGTCCCCTTCGATGAAGCTCACCACCACCTCGTGGCCGATCCGGGGAATCCACACCGCTCCCCAGCCCTGGCCGGCCCAGGCCTGGGCCACACGTATCCAGCAGGAGGTCTCATCGTCCATGAGTCCCTCGCGGTCCCAGTGGAACTGCACCTTCACCCTGCCGTGCTCGTCGGTGTAGATCTCTTCACCCTCAGGCCCTGTCACAATGGCGGTCTGCACACCCACAATGGCGGGTTTGGGCGTTGCGAGCGGCGGCCGGAAGGGGATGTCGTGGGGAATGCAGGTAAAGCTGTTCGTGTACGTGCCCGTCGTGTCATTCGAGAGTCCCGCAGGCTCGGTTACGCTGTGCTGGACAGAGGTGAGCACGTAGGGCTTGTTGTTCATGTCATCGCGGTAGTAGTCCTTCAGGGTGAACAGGAACCCGCTGGCCAGGGAGCGGCAGTTGCTCGTGCCGCTCAACGTCGTTATCTGGGCCTCCTCGGCCTGCATGCGGATGTTGGCATACTGTTCACCTTCGCTGCGAGTCTCGTATTCGCCCGGATAGTCGTAGAGTTCGCGATCACCTTTTCCCAGCTTGATCTGGGTGGGCACATCCACCTGGAGGTTGGTGGTCGGGGTGAGGAAGTTGTAGTCCTTGACCGTGTACGTGCCGAAGCGTATCTCCTGCGTCCAGCCCAGCGACTGGATCATCTCCTCGCTCTCGACGACGGCGCCGTCGGAGAGCTGGCAGTGGACCTCATCCTGGTGCGGGCACGGGTTGTGCTCCTGCGGCGAATCGGCGAGGATCATCGTGTGCTTTCCGTCCTCGTGCTCGTAGAAGTAGAAGATTCCCTCCTGCTCCATGAGCCTGGAGATGAACTGGAAGTCGGTCTCGTGGTACTGCACGCAGTACTCCCACGGTGTATAGTCTCCCGTGAGGCGCATCTGAAAATCGTTGAACTCTTTGTCCTGGAAGATCTTCTCGACGATCTTGGGTACAGAGAGGTTCTGAAAGATTCGCGAGTTGACCGTCCTGGTCAGGTACCAGGTCCATGGCACCAGCGTGGCGGTGTACCGCGTGTAGCTCTGTCCCTGCTCGTCCGCCCCCTGTCCCTCCTGGGAAAACCTCGATATGATGCCGTTGAAAAACCTCACCTCGTCATCGGACAGGGCGAGCGAAATGGTCACCTCCTTGCCGACGGTCTCACTGAAATCGATGGCGTCATCCAGGGATACCAGGTCCAGTTCGAAACTGAAGGGCATGGACACCCCTTCGGTCCCGGTAAATCCTGTGAGGATGAACACGTCATCGCCAAGGGGGGTGTCGATGGTGAGGAGACGGTTTTCCTGTGTGAATCTCATGGCACTACTCCTTGATGCCCGGCACAGAAACCTTGTGTCGGGCTCGGGTACCCCTGAAGAGGAGGGGCACATTATGCCCGGGCGATAAATTCCCGGCCGGCCGGAACGCTCCGGGGATCGATGAGTACGATCTGTGGCACCTTCTCAATGCATCTCCTCCCTCCGTCATGCCGGCACCCATCTCCCGGCCAGGCCCGAGAGCGGCTCTGCAAGGGACTGGAAGCGGACAAGCCGGGCGGTGTCCGTGTTCTTCAGGGTTGCCAGCGTCATGATGCCTGCGTCCATGATGATATCGGCGGCCTCGTCGGTGAGGAGGATCTCGGCACAGGGTTTCACCCGTGATTCACCCTGCTCCGGAAACACGTGCAGGGGCAGGCTCTCGACATCGTTGACCTCGCCGGGCCTCATGTCCCACCCGGAACGGGTGAATGCCTCTGCCAGGAGATACGCGCAGGCAAAAGCGGGATTCCCCCACAGATAGTGTTCGTGGACGGGATCCCCTGCCATCTCCTCGAAATCGAAGCCCTCGATGGGTTCGGTGTCCGGTCCGTAGGGCAGACGCAGGAGAAACCGCGGCATGGCGAGGCCGAGAAAGACGGCCTCCGCCTGGTGCCTGAGTTCGGTCCATGCGGCCAGGCTCTCCCGGTCCGGAAACGCACTCCAGGTGGCAGGATCCGGACTGCCACCCAGGTCACGGCACCCCACCAGGACAGGGTCCGCATGAGCGATGAACGGGGCACCCGCGGCGTATGCCACCCTGGCCATGCGCCCCAGGGTTGCTGCATCGCCGTGGGCAAAGGTGTAGTTCCCGATGATAAGCGACCACGGGGAATCCGTTACCTCGTCGGCGAGGAGGCGGTACACGGCGCTGCGGCTCGGGTTGTCGTGGGTCGAGAGATCCTTGGCGAGCTCGTCTGCAGTGATGTCCAGGAGGAAGACCTGCAGAGTCTCGTCCGTCTCGATCCGGGAGCAGAGGAACTGCAGCCCGCGCCACGAAGATTCCAGGGCCTGGAACGCTGGCTGGTGCATGACCTCGGCCATGAACCCGGAGATCGCCGCGTCCAGAAGGGCTGTCAGCCGGGCCTGTTCCGGGTCTTCCCCGGGGATGAGGTGGGGTTTCACGATGGCCCTGAGAAAGGCATCCATGTCAGGGAGCGATGTAGAGCCCTCCCGTGGAGTTGGGCTCTCGGCAGCCTCACCGATGATCTCATCGAGGAGATTATCTCCGTCCTTCCGGGATGGCGTATCCTGCTGCTTTTTGGCTGCAGGCCGCACAGCAGGGTCGTCGATGAGTCCCTGAAGCTGTGCACGGGCCGCATTGTAGGTCCTCGAATCAAGGAGCTTGTCCCTGATGTCCCTGAGCTCAGCGAAGAGACCGGGACTGGTGAAGAGGGCATCCGGGTGGAAATCCTCCAGGCAGGAAAACTCTATGGTGACACTCGTGCCGGCGGCCTCCAGGTTCAGCCTCACGTTCATCCCCTCGAGCACGTCGTCGATGTTGTCTCGGTCCACGGACACGACCCTGCGATTCCCTGCAGGCTCCATGACTCCACGGCTGGTACGGCCGCTGAAATCGCCCAGGACGCAGATTTTAAACGGGGTGTCCCTTTCCCGACGGGACGTGGTCTCACCCATGGATGAAACCAGCTCCACCCCGATGGAATGTTCCGAGATGGGTTTCTTCATTGCCGGTCCCTTTCCTCCTTTATCACCATTCTTCAGGACCTGCAGAAGCTGCAGTAGACGTTCTTGTATCCCCTGGTTCTGATGGTTTTCTGATCGAAGATGGTGGAGAGCCTGATTTCGGAGGAGAACCACCTGTTCCGCGGGGAAAGGATGTCACACCCGCTGTGTTTGATCCAACCCTCGTAATCCTTGTAGGTCTCGTAATCGTCCGAGCCGCTGCCTGCATATTTCTGAAGATGGTAGTTGAACACCTCCTTCTGGAGCAGGGGATGGAATCCCATGGCCCTGATCAGATCGAGGACGGTCTTGCTCCCCGAGAGCACCTTGAGGATGTCCTCCACCTGGGTTGAGGTGCTCTTCCCGTGCCGGGAGCAGAACCAGATGACCGGAGCACCCGCATCTTTCGGAGGCCACGTGATCTTTTCGTCGGGATCGGGTTTCCCGCCGTGGGCGGTGATGATGAGGTTCGAATTGCCGGGATGGCTGAACAGCCACATGGTCCCGTGACCCAAAGATGACCTGGGCATAGTTTCCTCCTTTTCAGCGTATGTCAAAGCGGAACCCGGTCCCGTCCAGGTCCACCTTCACGGTCTTGAGCTCCTCCCCCCTGGCCATGCGGCTGAGGATTTCCCTCGACATGTCGGGAAGCAGCGTGTTGGTGAGGATGTGGTCCACGTTGCGGGCGCCGCTCTCCACCTCGGTGCAGCGCTTTGCGATTGCATCCACGATCTGCTCGTCGTAGGTCATGGTGATGTTCCGGTTCTCGTGCATGCGCTTGACAATGCGGCCCAGCTTGAGCCTGATGATGTGACGCATGTTTGTATCGGTGATGGGGAAGTAGGGCACGATCTTCATGCGGCCAAGGAAGGCGGGCTTGAAGTGCTTGAGCAGCTCCGGCCTGACCATCTCCCCGAGGCCCACATGGTCGGGCATGGTCTCCTCGTCGGCGCAGGACTTCATGATGAGGTCCGTGCCCAGGTTGGAGGTGAGGATGATGAGCGTGTTCTTGAAATCTATCCGGCGCCCTTCCCCGTCTTCCATGTTCCCCTTGTCGAACACCTGGTAAAAGAGCTCCATCACATCGGGGTGGGCCTTTTCCACCTCGTCGAGGAGCACCACGCTGTAGGGTCTCCTGCGTACCGCCTCGGTGAGCACGCCCCCCTCCCCGTATCCCACGTAGCCCGGCGGCGACCCCTTGAGGCTGGAGACCGTGTGGGCCTCCTGGTACTCCGACATGTTGATGGTGATCACGTTCTGCTCGCCGCCGTAGAGGAGTTCGGACAGGGCAAGCGCCGTCTCGGTCTTGCCAACCCCGCTCGGGCCCACGAACATGAAGACCGCGGTGGGCTTCGAGGGGTCTTCGATCCCTGCGTGCGAGGTCTGGATCATCTGCGCGATGGCGGCCAGGGCGTGATCCTGGCCGATGATGCGCTCGCCCAGCAGCTCGTGCATCCTCAGCACGGTGTCGATCTCGTCAGCCTGCATGCGGCCCGTGGGGATCCCGGTCCACCCCGAGATCACCTCGGAGACGGTCTGGCTGTCCACGGCGATCTGGATCAGCGGGCTGTCCCCCTGGAGTGCCGTCAGGTCCTTTTCCAGCTTCTTGAGCTCCTTCTGCTTCTTTGCGATCTCCTTGCTCCCCGGCTCGGAAGCAAAGAGGGTGTTGATCTGCTCACGGTTCTCGATGATGCGCTTTGCCAGGTCCATCTCCTTTTCCCACTGTTTGTTCAGCGCATCCAGACGGGACGTGGTCTCTTTCTTCTGCTTCTGGAGGGCCTTGATCCGCTCTGGATGCTCGTGCCCCAGGAGCCCTTCCTTTTCCAGGGACTTGATCTCGCGCTCGATGTGGGCGATGGTGCGGATCGCATCCTCCACCTCGGGGGGACTGGTGGTGAGTCCGATTGCCACCCGTGCACAGGCGGTGTCGAGGACGCTCACCGCCTTGTCGGGGAGCTGCCTGCCTGAGATGTAGCGGTGGGAGAGCTTCACGGTGTCCACGAGGGCCTGGTCGGTGATCATGACCTTGTGGTGGTTCTCGAGGAACGGGGCGATGGCGCGCATCATGACATAGGCCTTGTCCTCTTCGGGCTCTTCCACCTTGATGACCTGGAACCTCCGGGCCATGGCCGCATCCTTCTCGAAGTATTTCTTGTACTCGGCCCAGGTGGTGGCGGCAATCGTCCTGAGCTCTCCCCTGGCAAGGGCCGGTTTGAGCAGGTTCGCGGCATCGCCGGACCCGGCGGCACCGCCGGCGCCGATCAGGGTGTGTGCCTCGTCGATGAACAGGATGATGGGGACAGGAGAGGCTTTCACCTCGTTGATCACCGACTTGAGACGATTTTCAAACTCGCCCTTGATCCCGGCGCCGGCCTGCAGCAGGCCCAGGTCAAGGGTGTGGATGGCGACATTCTGCAGAATCGGCGGCACATCGCCCTCGGCCACCCGCAGGGCGAAGCCCTCCACCACGGCGGTCTTGCCCACCCCTGCCTCGCCGGTGAGGATGGGGTTGTTCTGCCTGCGCCGAATCAGGATGTCGACCATCTGCCTGATCTCGAAGTCCCTGCCGATCACCGGGTCGATCTTCCCGTCTTTTGCCATCTGGGTGAGGTTCACCGTGTACTGATCCAGGGCCCTGGGACCGCCCTTGGGGATCGCTCCCGGGGCGCCCCCCGCCTCCTGCTGGGCCATGGGGGTTTCCCGATCTTCTGCGGAGCCCGCGCAGATGTCCAGGAGGCCCTCTTTGAGGGTTTCCAGCGAGATCTTCCGGAACAGGGCGGAGCTCTCGTAGAGGATCCGTGCCGTCTGTTCGTCGCTCAGGAGCGAGGCGATGATGTGCCCCGACCGGACGCTGGATGCCTGGTAGTCGATGGATGCCAGCATCCACGCATCCTGGATCATCTTCGGGATCCGGGGGGAGAGGCTCGGGGTCCTCGCGTTCCCTGTCTTGAACCCCTCCATGCTCCCGGTCAGATCCGTGATGAGGTGGGCCTGGTTGATCTCGAAGTGCCTGATGATCTTCTCGAGATCGGTGTTGGAGAGATCCATGAGCTTGAGGAGGAAGTGTTCGATGTCCACCTCGTAGTGCGTCTGCGACATGCACAGGCCCGCCGCTGATTCCAGGACTCCCCTGCAGGTTGGATTGAGTTTTCCGATCAGGGATTTCAGGTTTGATACCGCCATACTCTGTGCTCCTTTCAGTACACTATGTTCAGAACCGGTTTGTCTTCCGGATACGTTCTGGCACTCAGATCACTGCAATGGTGCATGCATGACATCGCCTTCCTGCAGGGTAAGGAAGACATCGCTCACGAGCTCCTCGTGCGGAGACCGAAGCCACGTGGTCCACCCCAGCTGCAGCTTCCGCTCACCTCCCAGCTCGCAGGGAGGGATCTCCTCGTGGGGAAGCCTGATCCTGATGTCGAAGTCATACTCCATGCCCACCATGAACCTCACCAGGGAAAAGATGGGGCGGATCAGGTCCCCGGTGGTGGGGAGAAATCGGTCGAACTCCTCGTAGTGCATGGGACCCAGGTGGATCCTGAACGAGCTCTGGCAGTCATGGACGCAGCTTCCGCACACGGTTGAAATGCCCAGCTCGGAGTTAACGTCCCCCAGGTGTGTCCGTTCTTCAGGGCTGATCTCGATGGTACGCTCCACGAACTGTTCCACGGAAACGGGGTTCCCGCTCAGGTAGGCCACCGTGGCCTCGATGGCGCAGGCCGAGGGTGCCTGGCGGGAGATGAGGCCGGTGTAGAAGACCAGCGATTCAGGGGAAAGACCGATCCTGTGGGAGAGCTGGGGCGTGCCGAGACCGCACAGGCTCAGGAGGTAGCCGGTGAGCCGGTCTTTGCCCTCAGGGGCGTAGTTTTCGGGGAAACGCTGCTTCTTCCAGGCCAGGTAAAAGAGCGAGATGAGACGGTGGTGGAAGATATCGAGAAAGGAGCACAGGGTGGTGTCTTTGTTCCTGATGCGCTCCAGGGCAAGCTCGTTGTACCAGTACGGCAGCACGCCGGAGGGTCCGATGAGCCCCATGAAGGCCACGGACATGCGCGGCGGCGACCCGTCCTTTCCTTGTTCCAAAGAGAGAATATCCGCTGCAGGAAACGCAAGGCCGGGCTTCACGGAAAAGCGCACGGTTTCTTTCCCGGGTTCCAGCCCTGCCCCAAGGGCCTGCCGCTCTGGAGACAGGGTCTCCAGGAGATGAACCGCCTGAAAGAACGAGAACCGCTGAAACTCGTTGAAGAGACGGTCCCTGATGGACTGCCGGTCTACAGGAGAATTCGATTTCCGTTTCTTGGCGGCCACTTCTTAAGAACCTCTTTTTTCTGCAGGGTCTTGACCTCGAGCTGGGTAAAGGAATTGACCGATACGTACTGGGCCAGAAACCGTTCGAGAACCGAGGCGAAGAGAAACAGTCCCGCTCCCACGAACTTGTCCTCGTCCAGGGTCAGGCTCACGTGCATCCCCCTGCAGAACGTCCGGCCGATCCGCCGGGTTACGTGTTCCGAGGTGATCGAGATGATACCGCTGATCTGCTGCCGGGTGGAGGGTGTGTCCTCGAAGTCGTAGAGCCTGAGAATTTCCTTGAGGGCTTCCTCCCCTCCCTGCACCAGCGAGAGGTAGTTCAGGCTGAGGTGGGAAATGAGCCTCCACTGCAGGGCCCCGCGTAACCCGGGCCGGCGGGTGGGTGTGGGCTTGACGAGACAGGTGATCTTGGAGATGGGCCCTGCCGTCTCCATGCTGAAGTCGCCGCCGGAATCGCCGAAGGGGAGGCGCGCGGGGAGGTCACGGTTTGTGCAGACCGTGTGCACGGTGAGGATCTCCACACCCGGGTCGGCGTGTGAGAAATTCAGGTCGGCAAACGAGAGGAAGACATCGGTTCCGCTGTCGCCCTTCTTTCCCGAGGGACGCCTGGTCATGTGCCAGAACACGCTCCGCCCATCGTCATCGTCCAGGTGGTGACGGATGGAATAGAACGGCCTGATCTCGATGGTCGTGCCGGGCTGCGCCGGCGTTGTCGAGACAACACGATCGATGTAGTAGACCTCGCATGCCTCCTGTCTGCGCATGTCCGGGACGACACGGTACTCGGTGAGCCAGCGTTGCACCCTGATGGGCTCCGCCACCTTGCTGAACAGGTTCACGGCAGGGGAGGCATTGAGACAGAAGGTGTCGCTGTTCACGACGAGCCCCTGCCGCAGCGGCTTGTCCAGGTATATCCAGATCTCCATCGTGTCGCCCTGTGCATGGTCCCTGACCCTGCCAAAGTCCTTCAGGTCGAAGAACAGGAACTTTTCGGGAAAACAGAAGTACTCGTGCAGGGTGAGGTAGCCGGGAAACGATCGGAGAGAGGCGGGGATCATCACATCGTCAGGTTCGAAGCCCACCGGCTGTAACGCATCCCGGGGCAGCGAGACAACCTCGGTCTTTCCCCCCTTTGCCGCCACCTCGATCTCGATGGCGGTCACGTTGTTGAAGAGCGCCTCGTAGAGGGAGAACATGTGCTGATGTGAGCCATTCAGATAGAACCGCAGGGAGTCGAGACCTGTTTGGGCGATGCGAAGATTGTTGAAGGTCTTGAGCTGAATCACGATGGCCTGCTGCGCCGCCGGCATCGACCGCTTCGGGTCCCTGATTCCGGCCTCCATCACCTCGAGGGGCCACAGTACGGTGGGGTATGCCACGGTAAACTGGCATGCCGTACCAGCCACGGGCTTTGAATAGAGCTGGGTTCCCTTTTCGATTATGTAGCCTGTAGGTGGAATGGTCTGCTTTATGGGATCGAACCGCAGCACGGTCATGGAGGGAATGGGACTGATGTAGTGCGGGTAGATGATGTTGAACAGAGACTCAGTGATCTCGGGGAAGTCGTCATCGATCTTGTGGTGGATCCGTCCGCACAGGAGAGCAAAGGACTCGATGAGGCGTTCCGTGAAGGGGTCCTCGCTCTTGTCCGCCTCCAGCAGGAGCCGTCCGGCTATCTTGGGGTACTTTTTTGCGAACTCGGCACCCATCTCTCGGATGTAGGTGAGTTCGCGTTCGTAGTATCGAAGAAGGGAGTCGTCCATGGTCGTGTCTCTATCTGGAGATGACGTACTCGCCCCTGTTGGGGTCGAAAAAGGTGTCGAACTGCACGGGCTCCTTCTCGGGCTCAATAACGAGCATGGCGTTGATCTTGAACCTGATGCCGTGTCCCTGCTTATCAGGCTCGAGCTGAAGCTTGACATTTCTGAGCCGCGGCTCGAACCGCGCAATGGTCCGCTCGATGTCCTGCCGGAGAAACTTCTGGACAGCAAGGCTCCGGGAGTTGAGCGCCGTGAAATCCTCGATGCCGTAGGTCAACACCGACCTGTTCAGCTCTGCAAACTCTATTGGCGGCGGGTCGATGTGGCGTCTGGTGTTGAGAAGGTTTTCCAGATCTCTGATCACCGAGGCCTTGACCTGCCTGATATTGAGCATCCGGTACTGAACCGGCTCGTGGGTCACCTCCGGATCATCGTCGATGAGCCGGTCAAGGATCGAAGCGAGGAGATTTCCCTCTGATGAGAGCTGATCACGCATCGTTGCCCTCACGGCGGCGGCACACCATCAGGTGCCGGGCAGGAAGGACTCCACCGGCAGTCCTTCTGCCTCCTGACACCATGTGATGGGATTTTTTTAAAACCAGGAGAACGAGGGATGTCTTAGCCTCCCTTGTTTAAAGAGAGATCCCAGTAGGCCTTCACATCTCCCTTGGGTTTGCCGGTTTTGTGATCGGTCTCGGTGTAGGTCCAGTCGATCTTGCCATAATTGAAAGAGACCTCTTCCAATGGCAGCGTCTCTCCCCCCTGTGAGTTTCCACCGGGTCTCACGGCGCTGACGATGACATCCGAGAGCTTGTACTCCATGTACTTCTGTTTGTCGCCGACTGCGCGGCAGAGTTCCAGCTTTACTTCCTTGATGTGCTGCCCATTGCAGCAGAACAGGGCCAGCTTGGGCGATGACTTGTCCAGCGCCTTGACAATGCTGAAATCCTGGTGATCGCACCGCTCGGCGGAACGACCCCCGCCACTGCTCACCGACCCCGATCCCGGCTGCGACAGCCCATGGCTGTAGGAGAGGATCTCTATCCAGTCCTTGTGCTTTTCGTCGGTACTCTCTCCGGGAACTCCTTCGATCTTCAGAAACGAATCGAATGCCATAACCTCACTCCTCCTTCTCTCTTGGATAAGCTCATGTTTCTCGTAATCGTGCCCTGCTTCGCACTACGACCACACGCCCCGGGCGCATGTCATCAGCCCTTTGCAGGCGGCGGCAGCTCTGCAACGAGCCGCAGGGAAACCGTCAGCTCGTCGAGCTGATAGTGGGGTTTCAGAAACGCGACTGCCCGGTAGGCACCGGCCTTGCCCGGGATCTCGCTCACATCGATCCTCGCCTCCCGTAAGGGGTGACTCGCCTTTGCCTCCTGGCTCGCGTTGTCATCGAGCAGTATGTACTGGGCCACCCACCGGTTCAGGAAATCCTCTGCCTGGCTTCTCGACATGAAGCTGCCGATCTTGTCCCGCATCATGGACTTGAGGTAGTGCGCAAACCGTGATGTGGCCAGGATGTACTGCAGCTGGGAAGACAGCCGTGCATTGGCGTTGGCTGAATCCGAATCGTAGAGCTTGGGCTTGTTTGCGGTCTGGGTGCTGAAGAAGGCCGCGTAGTCGGTGCCCTTGCAGTGGACCAGGGGCACGAACCCCAGGTCTGCCAGTTCCTTCTCCCTCCTGTCGGTGATGGCGATCTCCGTGGGACACTTTAAAGCGACATCCCCCTCATCGGTCTTGAAGGTGTGCACGGGCAGTCCCTGCACCAGGCCTCCTCCCTCAACCCCCCTGATGGCTGCACACCAGCGATACTTGGCGAAGGCATCTGTCAGGCGCGTGCCCAGGGCATAGGCGGCGTTGCCCCAGAGGTACTTGCTGTTGTCGGTTCCCGAGACGTCTTCCTCGAAATCAAAGGTCTCCACCGGAACATTGTCCCTGCCGTAGGGAAGCCGCATGAGCACGTGGGGAAGCGCCAGGGACACGTACCGGGAGTCTTCGGTCTCCCTGAACGACTTCCACTTTGCGTAGTCCGCACTGGAGAAGATCTTGGCCAGGTCGCGGGGTGTTCCCAGCTCCTCGAAGCTGTCGAGGTTGAACATCTTGGGAGATGCAGCGGCGATGAACGGGGCGTGTGCAGCGGCAGCCACCTGTGACATCTTTTCCAGCAGGCTGAGGTCCTGGGGGTGGTTGCTGAATTCATAATCACCCACGAGCGCACCGTAGGACGCACCGCCGAACATGCCGAACTCCTCTTCATAGATCTTCTTGAAGAGCGTCGACTGGTCGAATTCCGAGGCCTTTTCCATGTCCTTGAGGAGATCCTTCTTGGCGATGTTCATCACCCGGATCTTCAGTCCTTCCCCGGTCTCGCTCTGGTTCACCAGGTAGTGCAGCCCCCTCCAGGAACCCTCGAGCTTCTGGAAATCACTGTGGTGCATCACCTCGTTGAGCTGATCGGAGATGAGCTTGTCAATCTGGCTGATCCGTGCATTGATCATGGCCTCGGTATCCTTGGAGACCACCATGGCCCCCTCCATGATCTGGCTTACAAATTCACTGATGAGGTCCTTTGCCCGGACCTTCTGGGTCTCGTCCCGGGCCATGCGGCCTTCGTCGATGATCTTGTCGAGAATACTCGTCTCTTCGGCCACGCCAGTTGCCTGGGCGCCATCGGATTGAACTTTTCCTTCCTTGTCTGGCATCTGCCCACCCCCTTACCTATTCTTTTTTCTCTTTGGTCTGTTCAACACCGGTCTCTTTTACGAGCTTCTCGATGGACTCCGTGCTGGAGATCACTTCCTGGAGCAGCTCCTCCAGCTTGTCGTTCCCGTCGAGCTTGCCCAGGAGGTCCGAGAGTTTTTTCCGTGTCTCCACCAGCTTTCGAACGGGCTCGACCTGCTGAGCTACCCGTTCGGGATGGAAGTCTTCCATGGACCTGAACCTGAGTTCAACGGCAAGCTTGGTGTCATCGTCGGTGAGCTTGTTGTCGACCCGGTAGGCAAGCCTGGGCTTCATCCCCTCGAGGACCTTGTTGAAATTGTCCCGGTCGATCTCCACGAATTTCCTGTCTTTGAGTTTCGGCAGGGGCTGATCAGGGTTCCCCGAAAAATCACCCAGAACCCCCACGACGAACGGGATCTCCTTGGTCTCGATGGCATCACCGATCTCCACGTCGTAGGTTATCTGAACCCGAGGAGCCCGCACCCTGTCCAGAGTATGCTGCAAACTCTCTTTCTTGGCCATACTGTATCCTCCTTTACCGTGCTTTCTTGTGGGTATCGCACCAGCTACGTCTTGTAGCTCATTGCCTTGGTAATGTCCTTGATACAGAGCTTCTGAAAGAGCTCCGTACGGGCCTTGAACTGATCGTCATCCGAGGTGCCTTCTGCCGTGAGGCACTGGTAGTAGGCATCGAGGACCTCGGCGACCCACAGGGGAGACTCCCATTTCTCGAGACCCAGCTCTTCGATGAGGGCGTAGATCCCTTCCACCACCGGCCGGGCCAGATCGGGCCGCCCCACCTCGAGACAGAGCTTGGCCACGAGGAGCCGGTAGCGATTCTGCTGCCTGACCGACGGCGCTGTCTCGGCAGCATTGCGGAGCCGTTCCAGAGCCTCCCTCGTGCCTGCATTGCCGGCGATCTCGAGGGATTCCTGCCAGAGCGCGTCCTCCTGCGCCCCCTGATCGGTCATGGACACGGGAGCCGGAGCCACGGCAGCAGTGACGCCAGGGGCCTCGGCTGATGCCGTGGGACTTTTCCTGACCTTCTTCTCTTTCTTCTCTTCCACGTCCTGTGTCTCCTCCACGGCTTTTCCCCGTGCCTCTGCGGGCTGCTCGGGTTCACGTTCCTTCTTGGAGTCAGGTTCCAGCTGCCGTTTTTCCTTCAGAATCCGGACCAGCAGATTGTCACAGTCTTCCAGTGCTGCCCTCAACTCGGCGAGCCTGGGGGCATCCTTGCCGAATTTTTCGTCCACCAGCGCGTCGAGCACCTTGAACTCGTCGAGACACTGGGTCAGCGCCTGTGCCGTTTTTTCGTAGAAGTCCCTCGACGATGCAGCCACGGCGGAATCAAATTCATCAGCAGGGAGCTTCCCCTCGGCGAGGAGCTCGTCGCGGTTTCGTTTCTTCCCTTCGTCGACATCCCCGTACTGGTTCAGGGTGTCTTTCTCGTAGCCGACCTTGCGGGATTCCTGCCACTTGACCCAGGAATACCCTGCGCTCGTTCTTGGGTCGGTCACCGGGACATCCTTGATGGCAACCCAGAATTTTTCGTTGAGAAACTCTAAGGGCCCGGCCCTGAAATCCAGGTCGCCATCCTCGATCTGGGGATAGACATGGTCCCAGAACAGGCTCAGAAACCCGTTAATAACCTTGAGTCCCGTGACGAGCCCCTCAAACCCGTTGAGCCTGGTCAACGCCTCTGCCAGCCAGACCGCAATCTGCAGGTCCTTGGTCCTGCCGGTGAGCGCATCGCGGGAAATTTCCATCACCTTGACCCAGTCGGATGTCTTGATGTCACGGCTCCAGTCGCCCCGGTCCAGGGGGTCGTCTGCGCGCCTGGCCTCTTTCAGCTCGTCATAGACCCCGGTGTAGCGAAGGTCTTCACCCGCGGGGTTGTCACCGGGTATCGGTGCAAGAATTGATTCGATGTCGATCATGGCACGTCCTCGTTCTCAGATTGTGAGCTCCCTGAAGGAGCGCCGGTGTAGGCAAACGTGACTTCCCTCAGCTCCAGGATGGCCCGGTCCTCTTCACCGACCTGGTACACGTGCTGGCCAACCCCCCTGGCATAGGAGCCTCCCAGGGATTTCCAGTCGGTCATCCGTCCGAGCCTGATGCGATCGTCCTCATGTGAGGAAGATCCGGGATAGAGCACCGGGAGAAAACAGTTGGCGGTCAACCCATCCCAGGTGGTGACGGCCGCGGAGATCCAGAGAAGATCGGTCAGCGACGTGGGTTCCGTGATCCTCAGCTCCCGTATGGCACTCAAGGGAATCCACACGTAGCGATCGTGGATGAATGCCTCGAGGAAGGGGGCCAGGAGGGTGTCGGTGTCTGTGAATCCGACAAAGGGCTCACCGTTGAGCTCTCCGGTGAGCAGAGGTTTTTCGTCCTTGATGGAGGCAAAGAGCGTGTCTGCTTCCTCGAGCTGTCCTGCCACGAGCTTCTCATAGGCACCATAGTGGGATTCGAAATAGTGGGGCGCATCGGGCATGAACGCGGGGATCTTTTTCATGGCGAACACGTCGTCACGCTCCTGTTCGGCGCGGACCATGTTCTGGAAGACCATGACCCCCTCCTGGCGGGAGGGGTCCTGCGAGACGATCGCCTCGAGGTGCCTGGATGCCTTTTCCCACTGGCCGAGCAGGGCGAAGACCTGGAAGAGGAGGGTGCGCTTCCCCGTGTCTCCGGGAGCAGACTTCACCTCTGTGACCAGTTGTTCGCGAGCTTCTGTCAGCCTCCCTGCCTTGATCAGATCTTTCGATTCCATAGCACGGTAAACCTTTCCACTCCTGCGGTCTAACTAACCACAGTAACAACTAAAAAACAATATAAAACCAGGGATTTCCGAATTATTGCTCGACGGTCCACAATCGATTGAAATCCCCTGACAGGAGTGACCGTTGAAACACCACGAGATACGGAACATCCACCTTTCCCCCAATGAACACCGTTGTGGGAGGGTGGTCCAGCCGCGCCTTGAAAAAGGCATGCCACTGGACCAGGGTCTCGACAGAATCCTCGTGTTCGCTGCTCTTCAAGGGGATGAAGAGCGCCCGTCTCTCATCAAGGTATGCCCGTTCCCCTTCGGGAAGCCGAAGGGAGACAGGGGCCGAAGGCCGGGACGACTGAGGCAGGACGGGCAGACCCAGCATGTTCAGATCGCCTTCCAGGTCGCCGAGATTTTGAACCCTGCGTGTACTGAGGTACTCCATGCGGTTCCAGTGGTCATGGAACGCCTGCGGGAGGAGTTCCCACCGTTCTTCCCACCCCGGAAGCGTCCCCGTGCCGAGCACGAGGAACGGATAGGGTCGACCCAGGCTGTCTGCACTGTCTCTGAGGAGGCCGCACACCAGGTCTTCTCTCTTTGTCCCCTTGGCCCAGAACCTCCAGGAACTGCTCGAAATGGGCTTGTTCGCAAGGGTTGAGAATCCCTTTTCGACCCAGCCTGAAAAGGCCTTCAGCAGGGACGAGTCAGCTCCCAGGGACACGTAATCGCCTGCCACGGGAAGCTTGCCCCGCGCGCCCCACACCCAGGCGGGACTTGACTTTATTGATCCCAGCACGTGGCGATCTTCTCCGGGGCCTTGCCTGGTCCCTGGGTAAAGAGATTGGAAACCGGCTTGTGCCCATCGAACCGATACTGCACCCTGATCTGGGTGATGCCCATCCGTTTCAAGGCGGCAGCCTTGTCGGGGAAATCTTTGGCCGTGAACACGCGCCTTCCTGCCTCGAAGTCGGTGAGAAACCGCGCGAATCCCAGGGAACCCTCGTACTCCTTGGTCAGCACGAGGTCACCCACCTCGATGGTGAAGATCACTTTCCCGCAGGTCGTAGGCGACCAGATAAAGACCTTTCTGGCAGGGTAGTTCAGGTTCGTGAGCATGTGAGTTTCATTGGTGCACTGGAGTTCCAGGTGAGTGGCGTGAGGTCTGAGGGCAGCACCGGTGTTCACGTCTGTCGGCAGTCCGGTGATCGTTACCGTGTAGCTCGGCGCAACGGGCCGCTCCCCCCGTGTCACGTAGGTGAGGAATCCCTGTTCAAAGGGAACTTTTCTGCCCAGTACTTCCTTTGCAAAGTATCCCCTCCTCAGGTCCCTGCTCAGGAACGGGGCGGCAGGACCCTGGACGAATTTCGTGGAAAACCCGCCCTTGCCCAGCAGGATTTCATTGGCTTTCAGGTAGTCGGTCACGCCCTGGGCCTCAACGAGCACTTCCTTGACCCACAGATCCTGGAGCTGGCACGCGCTCTCCTGGCACGAATAGGCCCAGAGGAAGTCAAGGGATCCGCTCACGAGCTGCCAGAGCTTCTCCTTTGCCGGCGCCCTGCCTGATGTCTTCAGGTCCCTCAGGGCCGTGCCTGCCTTGGAGAAGGAGGTCTGAACCGCCGGATCTTCCCGGAAGGTTGCAGCGGTCACCTGGAAGACGGCCGCCGGAGAAGACTTGATGGTCTGGGAGACCTCTCCCAGGGCCGCCTGGTAGGCGGTATAGGCCTTGACCGCATTCATTCTCGCGGTCAGTGCCTTGCCCTGGGCCTCCGGATCCAGCCCTTCGACAACCTTGAATTTATCCCTGAGCCTGCTCCCTGCTTTGGTCGCCTTTGTCAGGATGGATGCAACCCCGCTTGCGGCTGCACTCTGCGCTGCCTGTTCCGCGATCTCGTTGATATCGAAGACAAGGATCATCCAGGTGGGAAGCTCGCCTTCGATCTCCGTGAGCACGGCCAGTTCATCGTCCAGGCGGGTGAGCAGCATCTGGTAGGGATCCTGACTGGTCCCGATCCTGGATGCGACCTGCCCCCACTCATCCCTGCCCCTGAGCAGTTCTGTGCCCAGGGAAAATTTCGTGGCAAAATCCAGCCAGACCGTCTGGTAGGTCCTCTGGTACCACTGCTGGAATTCCTTGTTCTGCCCCGAGAGGATGAGGGGATCAACCAGGGACGCCCTCACCTCCTCGATAATGGCATCGAGGTGGTGCTTGCCCTGCCGGGAAAACACCGGGGGCACCACGGGTTCTTCCGCGATCTGCACGCTGCCACCCCAGAAATCTTTCAGCGTCGTGGCAGGAAGCGCGGAATACTCGTTGACCCACACAGTGGCCCACTTCAGATCGGTCTTCTTCTTGCTCAGAACCGTTGCCAGCCACGCCTGGAGGGTGTTCAGCTCCGTGTTCAGGCGCTGGGGGTTCCGATCCCAGATGAGCCGGTAGAGGTACAGGTTTGCCAGGCTCTCGGCCATTTCCGGTGCCGCGACAGACCCTGCCTGGGAGATGAAGGGCAGGTATGAAGGCTGGGGCCGCTGCTTGAGTTCCTCGATGCCCATCCCCCGGATGCGCCCCTGTACCAGGTTGATCCTCCTGGCAAGGTGAAGGATGTACGGGGCGGCCCTGCTGTCAGGTGTCGTTGCCTCCATTGCAGCGATATCTGTTTCCAGACTGGCGTCCATGGACAGGACGATCCCCTCGTCCACCAGGGAACAGAACCGGTCCTTGAGACGGCCCTCGACCTGCCTGCTCTGGTTGAGCCCGAACCGCGGAATGATCCACCCCCTGTTCGCATCCTCGAGGTTGACGATGGCCTGGCGGTATTTTTCCAGCATGCTCACATCGACGACCAGTTCACTCCTGAGCACGGGGGGGTCCTGCGGAACGGATCGCATGATGGCCAGGTTCTTGACAAAGGAAAAGCTCAAAAGCCCGCAGAGGGCGATGCCGATGGCAAGCCAGGAGAGGAGCCCGATATTTCTCGTGAGGATGTTCCACTGGATGGCACGCTGGGTCGGTGCGAAGATGTTTCGATCCCTGGGCAGAATCCGCGCGAAGAAATCGTGGAGGAACAGCCCCCTGCTGGTCCCGGGCAGGACATCCCGTTCCTCGATGAGTCCCAGGGTTTTCAGGAAATGCGAGTACGGGCTGCCTTCCTGGCGGCCGCTGCTGAAGTACACACCGCGCAGGTGCGGGCTCTCCTGGTAGGGATTCTCCTGGAATGCACCTTTCAGGAAGGCTGAAAGCCCTTCTTCCAGACGGGTGAACTCTTCGGGGAAGAGCAGCAGCGCAGGATCGAGTTCCCGGGTCTGGGCCTTGTGAAGCTGGAGGAGCCTGATGGTCCCGAGCTTTTCTCTGATCGAGAGCAGGAGGTTCTGGATGAAGGTCCCGGGGTCCTTCTGCCCGGCATGATTGATCATGCCCATGGCCTGCTCGAGCTGATTCTCGGGGAGCTGATCGCAGAACTGGGTCATCCCCTGGATGAGATCGCACTTGGTCACCAGGACGTAGACCGGGAACCTGGACCCCAGGGCGAGCATCAGCTCATCGATCCTGCGCCTGATGTTCCGGGCATCCTCGGCCAGAACCTCGGGGGGCGATCCCAGGATCTTGTCTGCAGCCACGGTGACCACCAGTCCGTTGATGGGCTCCCGCCTGCGGTACTTCACCAGCAGCGAGAGAAACTTCTGCCACTCCTCCTTGTCCCTTCCCTCGTCGACGGGGATGGCATAGCGCCCCGCGGTATCCAGAATGATCGCCTGCTCGAAAAACCACCAGTCGCAGTTCTTGGTGCCGGAAAACCCCGATATCCTGTTGATTTCCCCGAAGGGAGACGAGAGACGGGCGCTCTTGATGGAGGTGGTCTTGCCCGAGCCGCTCTCACCGATCACAAGGTACCAGGGCAGGACGTACAGGGGATTACCCTTCTTCTTCAGGTGGGACTTCTTCAGGGCATCCACCGCCTCCTTCCAGCGGCTCTGGAGCTCGGAGATCTGCTTCTTTTCTTCATCCTGCAGCGATTTCAGGTGTGCCTCGTCCTGTTCGACGATCTGGCTCACGAAATACTGCTCCCGCCTCTTGAGCCAGAGCTTCCTGAGGAAGATCCCCACGAGAGCCAGGCCGGCCAGTCCGATGAGGAGGAAGATCCCCACCCACCAGGGCCACCCTATGACCAGGACCAGGCCGAACACCATCAGGAGCAGCAGGACTGCGGACACGCCGAGCACAATCATGATCAGGAGTTTTGATTTCATCACGACACCAGGGTAACCATGGCTTTGCTGATGTTCCTCAGCACGAAGTGGTAGATGAGGAAGAGCACCCCGAAGAGCGCCACCGGTGAGACGGCAAGCGCCAGGTTGAAAGGAGAGAATCTCCGCCCCGTCGCTGCTGCCTGTTCCTGGACCGCCTCGGGGGGATATGCCTCGGGGAAGAGCTCTCCCTTGTCCAGGGACGGGATTCCGTAGGAGCTGCCGGTGAGCACCTTGAGGTTTGAGGTCTTGAGCTGTTCCAGGAGGAACTCGTCTCCCTCGTTACAGTACCGGCCGGCAAATCCCATGGCGAGACAGAGGTAGTAGACCTCCCGAACGTCTTTCTGGTGCAGGGCAAGGGCATTGAGACGGTCGAAAAAGAGCTCTCCGGCATTGGTGGTCTGGTAGTAGGTTCTCTGGAGCAGTTCCTTCTGCCAGAGCTGCCTGTGGCTCCAGGCGGAGTTCATGACGATCTCGTCGATCCACGCACACACGGCGAACCTGGCTGAATCATAGTCCTCGCTGGAGATCTCTCCGTACTTGATGAAATTCTGACTGGAATCGAGCAGCCGCAGGATGTCGTTCTTCACCTGCTCGAAGGGTGGCTGCCGCCGGGACACGGTCTTCCGAAAATAGAGCACGTAACTGATCAGTTCGATGAAGCTGTCCAGCAGACGCATGATCAAGTCCTCCCCACCACCATGAGCTCGACCTTGAGATCTTCCGGGGCGCTGTCCCAGAACAGGGCGATATTCTTTCCTTTCTGAACATTTGCCCACTGCTGGTCATGGTGATCGATCTGGAAGTAGAGGGCGTTTGCCTTCCTCGGCAGCTCCTGAGGCGGCACGCCGAGGTGCGAGAGTTTCAGCGCCGGCAGGGCACGCGCGATGAGGATGCCGAGCGATTCGCGAGAACTCAGCTTGGCGCTGGATGCCAGGGAGCCGAGCAGCTCCTTGGGATCCTGCTGGCTCTCGAAGACCAGGAAGAACCGGTTCTTTCCCTCGAAGATGGCGGGTGCCAGCTCCGATGAGAAGTAGGTGCCGTCATAGGTCAGGGCAAACACGTACTCCGGCCCGGCAGTGATCTCGTCCAGGAGCCGGGTGATGATCCCCTGCGCCGTGGAGAAGCACGACCACAGATCCTGGTGCTGATAGGGGGAAAGCCCCTGCTCCTCTCCACCCGCTCCCCCCGTGACCGTGATCTCATGGGAAAACGTGGAGAGCTCCCCGATGAGCTGACGGAGGATCCCGTACACTGCCCAGGGATGCACGTCCCCCTCTTCGCTCAGGTGGACCATCTGCGGGATGTACCGGTTCAAGGATCTCAGCGCCAGGAGGTAGACCATGTCCCTGGCACCGAACTCCGAGGTGTGGATTCCCCGGTCGCGCTTGTAGAGTTCGAGCTGGTTGCCCCGCGAGGCGATCTGGTCCCTGATCTCCCTGACGACGCGCTCCAGGAGGGGCGAGGCACTCAGCGACGTGCAGGCCGGGATGAACCGCTCGGAGAGCACGATGTCCTCGCCGCTGCGTTCAAGCTGGGCAATTTGAATCACCTCGTAGTCGCCGAACCGGTCCCGCTCGGTTTCCCACAAGATCTTCAACGCCATCTTCAGCCGCTTGACCTGGGCTGCGGGCCCATCCTGGTGGAGGTCCCTCACTTCCTCGAAGTCCTGAGGGGCCACGAATCTCGTGGTGATGCCCGAAAGCGGCTGGGCATTCGACAACACGGTCACATTTCCTCCGGAGGAATCCCATTGCTTCAAACCGAGAAAGACCCCCAGGGGTTTGCCCCCCTCCACCCAGTCGTCTTCGAAGGACCGGGATTCGACAACCGCGTTGTCCGGGATGATCGCGTGGGTCATGTCGCGAAACATGAATTCTCCCCCCGCGAGATGGAACACCCCTGTGGCAAGGCTGGACTTCTGGATCTCCATACCCCTGACCCCCCACAGGTGCGGGCTCAGGAACGTGAACAGGGGTTGCACGAGAGAGGAGAGGTACCGGTCCTCGAGCTGGAAGTGCTGTGGCTGGAGAAACAGGCCGTGATGCCAGAACAGCGGTCGGCTCATGGGATCATTCCCCGGGTGAACCCATGATCTGCTGGGCACCGAGCTTCAGCTGAACATCGAGGTGCTGCGGCACCATTTTCTTGTGGAACAGGCCTTTCTTTGCCACGGGAATCTTGTAGAACCGAACGATCCTGTCTTTCTCCACGGTGTAGTATCCCGCCACCACGGCGACGTATTTCGCTCCCTCCGCCCTGTTCAGAACCCCCTTGAGGTTCTGCCCTGGGTGAATGATCAGCCGCTTCGACATGGCGACACTGGCATCGAACACCCCGCAGTCAAGGAGCTTGTACAGACCGTCGACATCTGAGGCAAGCTGGAGAAAGGCATTGGGGTCCTTGAGCTGATATACGCACAGAGACAGGGTGAAGGCCTTGCCGTCCCGCATGTTCAGCTGGTTGTCTGCCTCGATCAGAAGGGTGATCGCATTCTCTTCGTACTCCCAGGCAGGCCTCGTTGCCGCGGCACAGGCAACCAACAGCGGGAGAACACTGATCAGAACCACGATGGTTTTTATTGAGCGCATCAAGATCTCACCTCCTCTTTACTATACGATTTCTGGACGTTCTTCTCAAACTCCCTCAACAGGTCCTCGGAAAATCGCGGTGAAGAAAACCACTTGAACACCTTTTCATACGCATCCGTGTAGAGATCGAACAGTTCAGCCTTGCGCAGCGGTCCGAATTTCAGCGTTGAACCTGCGTCCGATTCTATCTTGTTCGGGCTCAGTTCCGCAAGTATCTCCTGCACCTTTGCGTGTGCAGACTTCTGGAACGCCCGGTGGGCAACGAGAAACGCCTGCTTGATCTGGCCGAGGTATCCGGTGAGGGTGGTGGGAGACTCCTCTGTTTCCAGGCCTCCCCCGATAACGGCCCTGATGGTCTCCTCCCCGAATCCGGCCCTTCCCAGCGTCTGGTTCATCACCATGATCATCTCGTTGAGGGAATCGAAGACCGTGTTCAGCGATCCAGCAAGCTTCTCCATGACCTGTTCGGAGGACAGGTCCGCCTGGTGCGCCCGTTCACCGAGCAGCAGCCTGACAAACCGGGCCATGACCTCGTCGGGCAGTGCTGCCTGCGGGCGGGCTTCAGGGACCCCGATGGCGTCGGACAGTGCTGCCTGCGGGCGAGATTCAGGAATCCCGATGGCATCGCGCACCGCCTTCAGCACGGCGATGCGTGCCGCCGGGTCTCTGTCCGACAGCCGCATCTCAAGGTATTCCCTGATGGCATGGGCTGCTGTGTCGGGATCTTTCTCATAGAGAGCCCTGATTTTTGCCAGAATTTCCCTGGTGATTTCCTGTTCAGGCACGTGGGTGGGTCCCCCTCAGACGCAACGACCCCCGGAAAAGCTCTCCCCTGCTCCCTGCAGGAACCTGCCTCATTGCATCCCTCATGGTTTCTTCTTCGGCTCCACGATCACGGTTTCTTCCAGGAAGTCCTCACCCCGGGAATCTTCGGGCTTCGGTGTCTCTTTCCGGGGACGGGCTTCCTCAGGCGTGGTCTGTTCCTGGTGTGCATTAAGGATCATGGTTTCAGGGACATCGTCTTCCTGTCGGACCGGAAGGGGTTTTTCTTCCGGCGGCACAGCACTGTCTTCACGCCCCACGATGACGGTCTTTAACCCATCGTCTTCCTCCCGGAGGGAACCCGGTCCTGTCTCAGTGTGCACAGCACTGTCATCGCGCTCCACAATTGCGGTATCTGAACCATCGTCTTGTCGCTGCGCCAAACCCGTCTCTCCTGCAGGGACCTTCTCCATG
>DSBG01000134.1 GCA_011046135.1 Deltaproteobacteria bacterium | reverse complement strand
CCCCCACACCCATCTTATCGATGACCGCAGCATCGGGATGCTGGGTGATCTTGGATTTTGGCATCAGACCCGTGATGCCGGGTTCCAGCATGATGAAGTAGCCGAATCGTTCTTTCTTCTCGATGACGCCCTCGATGACTTGGTCCTTCTGGTATCGATGTTCGATGTCGATCCAGGGATCTCCCTCTGCCTCTTTGATGCTGAGGGACACCCGCCGGGAAGCGACGTCGATATCCTTGATCATGACATCGATATCATCCCCTTCTGAAACCAGATCCTGGGGTTTTGTCACCCGCTTCCTGTAGCTCATTTCGCTGATATGCACGAGCCCCTCGATCCCCGGTGCGAGTTCAACGAACACACCATACTCCATGCAGCGCGTCACTTTTCCCCTGAGCTTGAGCCCTGGTTTGAACCGTTCCTGGGCAGTGTTCCAGGGATCTTCCTCCACCTGCTTCATGGACAGGGAGATCTTCTTTTCCGCCTTGTGAGGGATATGCTCCACGGAGAGCACCTTCACCCTGATTTTCTCCCCGAGGGTCAGGATTTCATCGGGGCTCGCGATCCGAGACCAGCTCATCTCAGAGATGTGAACCATGCCTTCGACACCTGGAGTGAGCTCAACAAAGGCACCAAAGGGCATGATTCTGCTCACGGTCGCTTCATAGCAGTTGCCCGGGGAAAGCTCGGTATAAAAGGCTTCTCTGATCTTTTCCTGTTCCTGTTCCAGCAGGTTTCTCCGGGATACAACGATGTTTTTCCCGTTTTCTTCAAGCTCAATGATGAGAAACTCAAAACTCTGACCCACGTAGGATTCAGGGGTTTCTATGTAGAGGGTATCCATCTGGCTGATGGGGCAGAAGGCTCTGCGTTTGATGATCTCTACGGAAACCCCCCCCTTGCACGTCTCCAGGACCTTTCCTATGACAGGTATTCCCGATTGGTACGCATCCTGGAGCAGCGTTGCTCCGCCGATACCGGTAAGGGCTCTGGAGAGTTTCAACTCTCCCGCGCGAATCGAAATGACGAACAGATCGAGGGTGTCTCCCTCTGTATAGGGAAAAGTTCCCGATTCATCGATGAGTTCCTCTTTTTCCACGATCCCATCGAGTTTGGCGCCTGTGTCGATGAAGACATAGTCTCTCCCGATGGACAGTATTTTTCCCCGGACCCTGTCTCCCACCTGGAGGGACTCCCGCTTTTCTGATTCATACGCTTCGAGGATCTCGTGAAATCCCATCTCCGGTGTGTCTGAGTTCTCTTCGTGACTGTTGTCGGTCATCTCTAACTCCATGTGTTCGTTGCAGTGAGGCGATGGTATAGAATTTTATGTGTCGAGTAAATACCCTTTGTGCAGGTTCTTTTCTGAACGCAGGGACTGAGAGGTTCGAGGGGGAAGATCCGCGGTCGGATCATGGCAGAGCCTATGGGTATTACCCTATCACGAGCCATCGGTATTCCCGTATGTGATCGAGAAACTCGAGGATGATTTCCTGGCGAGGGGTGGAGCAGGCTTTTGCAGTGAATATGAATCTCATCTCCGGAGTCTTCCTGATGCTCACAAGGTCCAGCAGGGCTCCGGTGGAAGTTGTTCTTCCCAGGACCGAGGCCACCCGGATCAGGTGGCTGAATCGAATGGTGTATTCGTTGTGGCCCGAGAGATGGATCTCCCGGGGATATGAGTCTACCTCAAGACCACTCTCGAGGTAAGAAACATTCTCCGGCACGAGGGGATCTGATGCGTGCTCTGATATAAAAGCAGGAATCTGCTGTTTACAGATCGCATCGACCAGAGCGATGGCCCCCACATTGAGATGGAACGGCGTGTGATCTGGTATGTCGAGGTGGTAATGTCGTATCAGCGCTGAGATGTCCTCGGGAAGATCGGAGGCTCGAAGGTGTGTCATGACATCCAGATCCCCGATGACTTCATTGAGAATAATCAGATCGACGCCCCTGATGGAGGAAATCATGGAGTGGATGTCTGCGTGGAGATACCTGACCTTTCCTGCCCAGGGGGACAGCCTCTCCCGCTGTCGTAGCAGAAGCTTCTTCGAGATGTCGATCATGATGACGCCCCTGATGGAGTCAGCATAGGCCGTAAGGAGACCTGCCATGAGGCTTCCGTATCCCCCACCGACCTCGACAATCAGGGCCCCCCTGCGAAGAAGCCCCTTGTTTTCAAGAAACTCTCCCACAAGGGCTCCATACCCCAGGGGCCTTTCCAGGGCGATCATGGAAGGTCGTGTGGTATCCGCGAGTGATTCGCAGATGGTATACTCCTTCATGAGATCAATGGAACCATGCCTGTGGTAGTGATATGTCGTGGCTTTCTCTGCCATGGAGAGCCTTCTATACAGGAATTTTCCTGATATGTACATGCTGCGATTGCTTGAAGGCAGGGTTGTTCTGTGCTAAGGTCTCCCTCCAAGAGGGAGGACGATCTATGCGGAAACAGCTTCTGCCCATCATGGTCTGCATGGGGATGATGTATCTGGCAGTTCTTGGCGGGAATCTCCACGCACAGAATCTTCACCAGGAAGACTGGGTGATCAGTGTGGCGGAAAAGGTTATCCCCTCGGTCGTGAACATCTCTTCCACGAAGACGGTAATGGTACAGCAGTCTCCGTTTTTCTCTGATCCCTTCTTCCGGGAGTTCTTCGGCGGAGGTATCCCCCGAGAGCGCGTTCAGAGAGCGTTGGGATCGGGTGTGATCGTGTCGGAAGATGGTTACATCGTGACCAACAATCATGTCGTGGGTGGAGCGGACACCGTTGAGGTGCGACTCTCCGACGAACGTGTGTTCATCGCAACCATAGTGGGAACAGACCCCAAGAGCGATGTGGCCATTATCAAAATCGATCAGAAAGGCCTGCCTGTGATCACCATCGGAGACTCCACGAATCTGCGGATCGGGAGTTTTGTGCTGGCCGTGGGCAACCCTTTCGGGTTGGGTCAGACCGTGACCATGGGGATCATCAGTGCCCTTGGAAGATCCGGACTCGGCATCACGGATTACGAAAACTTCATACAGACTGATGCAGCCATCAACCCGGGAAACTCCGGGGGTGCCCTTGTGAACATGAAGGGTGAATTGATCGGCATCAATACTGCCATTCTTTCGCGCTCGGGAGGAAATGTGGGAATAGGGTTCGCCATTCCCATCAATGTGGTCACCTCGATCCAGAAGAGCATCGAGAAGTATGGAACGGTAGTCCGTGGTTGGCTGGGTGTTTCGGTCCAGGATATCACGCCGAAGATAGCAGAAGCTCTGGGGCTTCCGACCAGAGTGGGGGCACTGGTGTCAGAGGTAATCAAGGATTCCCCGGCCGAACAATCAGGGATCAAGCAGGGTGACGTTATTCTTGCCATCGGCGGGAGTGTGGTACAGAACACGTCTTCGTTGCGTTTCTTGATCTCCGAGCTCCTTCCGGGGTCGGCCATTGATGTAAAGGTGTTCAGGGATGGCAAGGAACGGGTACTGCGCGTGACTGTTGGGGATCTTTCTCAGGCTGAAACCCCTCTGCACAAGGTCTATATCCAGGACAACCGGTTTCTCGCAGGGGCCACCGTTGCTGAAATCACCCCGGGATCACGGGAAACCTTCCAGATCGAGAACGCCATCGAAGGGCTGATCGTCGTGGAGGTGGAGGAGAATTCCGAGGCAATCCGGACAGGGTTGAAGCCAGGGGATGTGATCCTCGCGATCAACAACAGGAAAACGAGAACCCTGGACGAGTTGCAGCAGATTCTTGGCACGTTGCGGGGGATGAAAATAAGTCTCAGCCTCTATCGCCATGGCATGGTCATGAATCTGACGATCATCAGGTAAGCGGGGTTTTCCGAATTCGAATCATTGGACAGCGCTTCTTCCGCCGGCGATGTGCGGACGGTTCAGGTGCAGCTGGCATCACCTGGTGGACGGTGAGCTTTCGTTGAGGTTTTTATGCGGGCGGTCATTCAGCGGGTATGCCGTGCATCGGTGGGTGTCGCCGGGGAAGAGGTTTCCCGGATTGGTTTCGGGCTGTGCTGTCTTGTTGGGGTTGAGCGTTCGGACACCGATGCTGATATTGAAATAATTGCGAGGAAAATCTGCTCGTTGCGGATCTTCGAAGATGCCGCCGGTCTGATGAATCTCGATGTCGCCCAGGTAAGCGGAGATATTCTCGTGATCTCACAGTTTACGCTCTTCGGTGACGCCAGAAAAGGGAGGAGGCCATCATATACCTGTGCAGAAGAACCGGAACGTGCCCAGGAGCTCTTCTGTGAACTTGTCGAGAAGATCAGAGGAATGTACCCTTCGGGTCGAGTTGAAACAGGGATATTTCAGGCAGCCATGGATGTTTCTCTCATCAACCATGGCCCGGTTACCCTCCTTTTAGACAGCAGGAAGAACTTCTGATCAGATTCTCAGGCGAAAGACCTGATCCTCTCGATCAGCTTCTCTTCAGGCATGGCGCCGACAATATCACCGACTTTGTTCCCATTCTTGAAGACCAGCAGATTCGGGATTGAGCGGATCGAGTAGGTTGCCACAGTCTGGGGATTCTTCTCAACGTCAAGCTTGGCAAAGACGATCTCACCCGCATGTTTTTTCGCGAGGCTCTCGAGAATAGGGCCGATCATCTTGCAGGGTCCACACCACTCAGCCCAGCAGTCGATCACGAGGAAGGGATACGCTTCAACGGCTTCTTTAATGGTGCCGTCTGTGACCGTGATGGGGTGGTCAGGATTCGTAACCAGGATCTCTTCTGCCATGTGGTCCTCCTGAAGTAGCGTGTTAGTGGTTATCTCACGTCCCGTACAACGTACCTTTGAGTTCGTTCACGTAGTGTTCTGCGGAAAAAGCCGCTGTGGCACCGTCACCGCAGGCGGTTACCACCTGGCGGAGCAGCTTCTTCGTGCAGTCACCGCAGGCAAAAATGCCCGGGGCAGAGGTTTTCATCTCAGCGTCAACCACGATATAGCCTCCTTCATCCAGAGCGAGGATTCCGTGTAGAAAGGATGTGTAGGGGATATACCCGGTGAAGATGAAGACTCCCTCAGCTTTGAGAACCTTTTCGTCTTCAGGGTTTTTGACGTTTCTGATTTTCACCCCCGTTACTGCGGACTCTCCCATGATCTCTGTCACGACAGCGTTCCATTCGAAGGATATCCTCTCGTTGTCGTGGGCCCTCTGCCTGAGGATTCCCGTGGCCCGGAGTCTGTCCCTGCGGTGCACGATGGTAACCTTGCGGGCGAATCTGGTCAGGAACAGTGCTTCCTGTACAGCAGTATCCCCTCCTCCTACCACAACGAGGTGGGCATCTTTGAAAAAGGGACCATCACAGGTTGCGCAGTAGGAGACCCCCCTGCCGGTCAATTCCTCTTCACCTTTCACGTTGAGGTGGGCATACTCGGTGCCTGTGGCTATAATCACGGCCAGAGCCTCGAAGGAAGAACCGGAGGTGGTGACTTTCCATGCAGGAGCACTATTTTTCGATGTCTTCTCCAGAGAGACCGCATCGTCTTGGATGCACTCCAGGCCGAATTTTTCTGCCTGTTCCCTGAATTTCTCCACCAGTTCAAATCCTGAGATGCCCTCGGGGAACCCCGGATAATTTTCAATGAGGTCGGTCGTGGTAATCAGGCTCGGGTGGTATGCGCTCGCGAGCAGGAGGGTGCGCATGGCTGCCCGTGAAGCATACATACCAGCCGTGAGTCCTGCAGGACCGCTGCCCACAATAAGTATGTCGTACATAAGGGATCCTTTCACAGGTAGTAATCCGGGTACATCCATCCCAGTGTAGAATACTACTCTAAGAACTTAATGCCTGGGACATCGGAAGTCAAGTCTTGATTTTTTCTCACCGTTGCATACTATGATAGGTGAACGGGGAAGGAGGATGAACCATGCGACGGGTTGTTACCTTGGTAGTGGCTATGCTTGTACTCCCATGGGTGTGCCATGGTGCAGGGTATGTCTGTGCCAATTACGCCCTGGGAGGAAAGATCGATGGTTCGAGTCTGGGTATTGAAATGGGAGGAGTATTTCTTTCCGACCTCCATCCCCAGGACGGTGCCCTCAGTGTCGGGATCGGTGTCAGCGTTGCCGACACCGATGACGATCCCCCCTCTGCAGACACTCCCCCGGTTCAGCAGCCGACCTATTCGGCTCAGAGAGAGTACAATGACGGGTACGAACAGGAAGTGTCCCTTGTCCTCGGGGCGGAGCTGATCCCGGCCTTTTTTGCCGTCCTCGGGGTCGGGTATGCGAGCCAGGACACGGTTCTCGTTGGAACAACCGCTGGAAATCAGCACTATAAGCTCGATACCGAGACAGACACAAATGTGTCGCTCATGCTCGGTATGCGCTACGTGCTCAGGGGATTGAATATGGGGCTCGGTTTCCACACGAGACGTGGAGTCATGGTCAGTCTCGGAATTGCATTTTAAAGATCGAAGCCAGGCCATCAACGGAGACAAAGGATCGGGCACCACAGGCACTAACGTATCCAGGAATGGTTCAGGCTCCCCTCTTTGTCTCAGAAACCCCCAAGGAAGACACGATTCCAGAGGCATCATGAGGACAGGTACCAGAACATCTCACGATGTCCCAGGCTTCTTGTGTCCGAACTCGCCTGCTTTCGACGGCGCCATACCGGACAGGGCCCTAAGGAAAGAGATTCCCTGTGCCGTCCTATTCCATGGGCTCTTCTCGAACATGACCTCGATGCTGATGCAGAGAGTCGATACTGCGAAGCGTGTAGAAACTCCTTGATACCCACGGGGCGATGACCTATGAAAAGAGGACGTTCACATAAATGCGAAGCGTTTTATGGGAAGGATTGATGCCAAAAGCCCCCTGTGTCTTTATATCATGACAAGAAAGATCATTCTTGCATTTATCTGGTGCACACTCTTTTTGGCGGGATGTGCATCACTGGAAAGCTATACCAGACGGGCATATCAGGCACAGAGCTCCCTGGCAGCGGGGAACTATGCAGATGCCCTTGCAGTATTTCCCGAGAGTTCTGCACGGGGAAAGGATGAAATTCTCATTCGTATGGAACGGGCGGTCATTCTCCAGGCAATGGGAGAATTCCGGGAGAGCGCGGAAGAGTTTATCCAGTCTTCCCGAAGGATCAGGGAGCTGGAAGACAGGGCCGTGATCTCAGCAGCCAAGAGTACGGAACAGGCAGGAACACTGATTCTCAGTGAGCGGGTCAGCACCTACGAGGGGCAGGATTTCGAGAAAGTCCTCATCCATGCCCTCAATGCCGTGAACTTTCTCCTGCTGGGCGATCTTGAAGGAGCCCGGGTGGAGATCAGGAACGCCTACCGGAGACAGGACGAACTGGCGAAAACCCATGCCAGAGAACTCGAACAGGCCCGAAAAGAACTCAGGGGAGTCAACTGGCAGAAATCATTGGAAGACACCGATAGCCAGCGGTTTGATGCCCTCAAGCGCACGTCACAGACTGTCCAGAGTGTCTATCAGAATGCCTTTGCCTATTACATCTCTGCCTTGGTCTACGAGCTCAATCGAGAGCAGGACGCGGCGTACATCGACCTGAAGAAAGCCATCGCGGCAGCCCCACAGAGCAGGAGTATCCAGAAAGACCTCGTGCGTCTGAGCAGAGCACTCAATTTCAGAGATGACAGCCGGCTGTGGGAAGAGCGATTCGGAAACATCGAGGAGCCTTTTCTTGAGGGAACGGATGTATTCGTGATAGTTGCCTTCGGTGTTGCCCCCGTGAAAGAGGCGCTGAGCTTTCCCTTTCCCCTGAGGTCGGGGGGATTAGCGTTCGTTTCACTGCCGGTGTATCGGTTTATCCCGACACCCATACAAGCTGTGAGAGTATCGTATGATGGCAGGTCTGTGGAGACGTCGGTCCTCAATGACACCGATGCTATCGCGGCACGAAATCTCATGGACAAGTTTCCGATTCTCTTCGCTAAACAGGTGGTGCGTTCTTACCTCAAGGCTCAGGCAACCAGGGGATTGTCTCGCGAATATGGTCCCCTCGGGGCGTTCGCAGGTACCCTGGCATCTGCAGTGACGGAACAGGCGGATCTCCGTACATGGTCGAGCCTGCCTAAAGAAATTCATGTGGCACGGCTGATCGTGCCCCATGGAGTTGGATCGATTGAACTGGACTCTGCGCCCTATGGCTCTAGTCAAAGCATCGAGATACCACAGGGAACGAAACACCTGATTGTTTGGAGCAGGATGACTGATTGGGGAATGACGATACACACACAAGCATATTAGACAGGAGGAGATGCTATGGTCAGGATTCTCAGGTATGGTTGGATAGGGATGGTGCTCCTTGCTGCATGTGCAGGAACAGCACCGAACGTGCTCCACGTGCAGGCCACATCACAGGGACTTCTGTCCAAGCAGGTAGAAATAAATGATGCGGCCCTGGAGAGGAGACTCGCCTTCGGTGAGGTGAGCGTCAAACCCCTGGAAGGGGGAGCCTCCATGGAGACACAGGTGATCATTCGAAACACGAGTATGCGGGATCTGAAGTTCGAGTATCGGTTTATCTGGTATGATGCGAGCGGTTTCGAAATCTCACCGAACATCGCATGGATACCCGTGGTGCTTTCCGGCAAGGATGAGCGGGCTTTCAAGTCGGTCGCCCCTGCCCCCAATGCGGCAAGCTTCAAGTGCATGATCAGGAAATCCCATCCGTTGAGGGATTCATGAAAAGAAGAACACACAGACAGGAGGTGATAATCAGATGAAAAAGGTGGTGACGCTCTGTGCAGTGGCAGCGGTACTTTTCCTTTTCTGGGGCTGTGCCTCTACGCCCAGCGTGAGCTACGGAAGCCCCGAACAGGTGGAGACCGTCACAATTGATTTCGGTTCTACGGATCTGCAGATCATTGCAGAGAAAATGGTGAATTCTCTCCTGACAAGCCCGGTACTGTCGTCAGGGATGCGTCCGGTGTTCTATGTCCACAGAGTTCAGAACAGGACCGATGAACACATCGATACGCAGTCCATAACCAATAGGATCAGGGTAACCCTGCTGCAGTCCGGAAAGGTCCGTTTTTCTGCAGTTAGCGAGGTCAACGACGAGATCATCAGGCAGCTGGAATATCAGACGAGTTCCGGAATCGTAGATCCAAGCACGGCAAAGTCTGTGGGAAACCAGGTGGGGGCGGACTACTTCCTCTATGGTGAACTCACCTCCATCAGGAAGAGAGCGGGAAGGGTTGAGGACGTGTATTTCAAATTTACCTTGAACCTCGTCAATATCTCGAGTGGTCTCATTGAATGGGCTGACGAAAAAGAAATCAGAAAGCAGGCCAAGAGGCCCCTGCTCGGCTCATAACACCCTCGTCCTTCGTGGAGTATGACACTCCATTGAAGATCTCGTGGGCCGTGGGCACCAGGGGGGCGGATTTCCAGGTGATCCCCGGAGAATCCCCGTGTGGATCTCCGTAACCCACGGGATCATGGGTACTTCTCGGAGCGCACCCCTCGTATCTCGAGCTTGACTGGTGGGGGAGAAACAGATACATAGCAAGGTACATTTTTTTGCGGGGGAGGGGACATGACACTGCAGGACAGGCTGGAAAAGGTTACGGGCAAAACGCTTCCCCTGTACGGACTCATCGTTCTCCTGGTTGTCTTTGCCAATCCCTCCTGGACGTCGTGTTTCTTCGGGTTTCTCTTCGTTCTGGCTGGAGAGGCGCTTCGGTTCTGGGCAACCGGACACCTGAGAAAAAACGAGGAGCTCACCACCTCTGGTCCCTACGCATACCTGCAGTCACCCCTGTACCTGGGGAGTTTCATCATCGGTACAGGCCTGTGTATCATGGCGCAGAATCCCGTGATCTGGATCCTCACGGCTCTCGTGTTCTTTACCTCGTATGTCCCGAGAAAGAAAGAGCGGGAGTGGGGCAGGCTCGAAAAGATGTTCGGTCAGGAGTTTCTTACCTACAAAGCCAACGTTCCCTATTTCATCCCCCGGCTCGATCCCTATTCGGAAGGGAGCAAGCATCTCTGGTCTTTTGCACAGGTAATCGAGAACACGGAACACCAGACGGCGCTCGTCATCCTGCTCATCTCTGCCTTCATATTCATCCGTGCTCTCTAGTCAGGGATGGTCCTGCAGCTACAGTCTGCAGATCGATCGCGTCATTGTCCAATGATCAAGTTCAAGGATCAACCTTTGAACTCTGTGGCGGCGCAGTCGTTTCGACCAGCCAAGGATACAGAGAAGAGCCTTGTAAGAGGAGCGTGAATCTCGGGTTCTAGGACAGGTAATCAAGCCAATCAGTATGTCGTGGGTCGTTCCCCTTCACTGCGGCGAAAAATGCATTCTGCAAGGCCTTTGTCACAGGGCCGGGTTTGCCGTCGGCGATGGTTCGGTCGTCGAGTTCTCGAACAGGTGTCAGCTCCGCAGCTGTTCCGGTGAAGAATACCTCATCAGCGATATAGAGCGCATCCCTGGAGAACTGCTGTTCCCTGACTTCAAGACCTGATTCTTTTGCCAGGGTAATAACGGTATCTCGCGTGATGCCCTGGAGCACACTGGTTACCGGGGGTGTGTAGAGAATACGGTTTTTCACGAAGAAGATGTTCTCACCACTGCCCTCTGCAACGTATCCACTGGGATCCAGCATCAGCGCCTCATCGTAGCCTGCGCGGAGCACCTCCATCTTGGAGAGGATGGAGTTGGCATAGTTTCCACTCAACTTGGCCTTCGTGAGCATGATATTCGGATGGTGTCTGGTGAATGAAGATGTCTTCACGCGGATCCCCTTGGAGAGGCCATCATCTCCCAGGTATGCACCCCATTCCCAGCAGATGATGGAAACACGTATCGGGTTGGTTCCGGGGTGTACTCCCATTACACCATCGCCGATGAACACCAGGGGCCTGATGTACGCTTCCTTGAGATCATTTGCCGCAAGAGTCTCCTTGGCCGCATCCATGATCTCCTGCTCGGAGAAGGGAATGCTCATGAAATAGATCTTGGCTGAGTCGAAGAGCCTGCTCGTGTGCTCCCGATGTCTGAAGATCGCTGATCTCCCATCCATACACCGATAGCACCTGATTCCCTCGAAAACCGCCACGCCGTAGTGGAGACTGTGTGTGAGAATGTGGACATTCGCATCGTCCCAGTTGATAAGTTTGCCATCGAGCCAGATCTTTTTCTGTTTCATGACCATTGCAGCAGCACCTCATATACGATTCAACGTGGGCTGAATTATTATCCATTCCGATCTCAAGGTCAACACAAAGTTCGACAGTTAGATGGATATGGACGACAGTTCTCCAGGGATTTGACGTGTTCGATGAGGGCGGCTTGACTGAGGCATCAGAAACGTTATTCTTTATCGCATACAATGTAGTGGGAGGAATCCATGCAAGGAGGTCATCCAAGCCAGTGCCCTCGGTGCAGGTTCATCCTCAGGCCCGAGGACAGGTTTTGCTCTCGGTGCGGGCTTCGTCTTTCAAAACTGAAGCCTTTCCAGGAGCATCGTTTTGTAACCGTACTCTGCTCTGACATCAGCGGATACTCTACGCTCTCGGAGCAGATGGATCCTGAAGAACTCAAAATCGTTGTGGATAGTCTGTTCACACGGGCGAGTGCGATCATCCTCTCGTACGGGGGCATCGTGGAAAAGTTCATGGGGGATGAAGTGCTTGCGCTCTTCGGGATCGATCGTGCCCATGAAGACGATTCTATCAGGGCCCTCAAGGCTGCACAGGAGATTCACCACTGGGCTGAAGGCATGGATCATCTCCATGGGTTGCCCGCCTGCACCAGGATCAGGATGCACACCGGCATCAACGCAGGAATGGTGCTCGTAGAGCACGGTTCTTCCCTGACTTCAGAACACGGAGCTCTCGGAATACCGATCAGCGTTGCCTCCCGGTTGTGCGAGCATGCACAGGCTGGCGAGATTCTCATCGGCGAGGCTCTCAAGGATGATGCTTCACGATTTTTCATGCTGGAAGATCAGGGGAGTCATGTTCTCAAGGGATTCCGGCATGCCCAACGGATCTGGAAAGTGGTGAGCCAGCGCAAGATCCCCTTTGTTCTGCACAGGAACGGTGGAGGAGTGTCTTCCATGGTTGGTCGTGAGCAGGAGTTGAACATGCTCGCCGGCATACTTGGCCGGGGAACCGGAAATCTGGTGAGCATCATCGGAGAGGCGGGGATCGGGAAGAGCAGGCTGATCGAGGAATTCAGAACCAATCTCCCGGGCAACATCGGTTTTCACTATGCCGCATGCCTTGATCATGCACGGGACACCCCCTATTTCCCCGTACGCCTGATCATCACCTCTCTGTTGAATCCCGGCGACGAGCCCGTCAGGGAAGAGGTGCTCATGGAGCATATCTCAGTACTCCCTCTCAAGGGCGAATTCCATCAGTGCCTGCAGTTTCTCTGCGGTGATCATCCAGGTACGAAATCCCTCTCTCCGGACACCTGGAAAGCCACGGTGAGCGATGCGTTCTTTCATCTCGTGCGGCACGTGAGTGAGCGTCACCCACTGGTGATCTGTATCGAAGATGTTCACTGGGCCGACAGGACATCCCTCGATGTGCTTGAATATCTCGGACACATGGTACCAAAGATGCACGGCACTCTGGTGATCGTGAGTCACAGACCGGGAATCAGGGTTTCTCGTCCTGGGGTTTCCATCAATCTGAAAGAACTTTCCCGAAAAGAGATTTCGGAGCTCACCTGCAAAATGACCCGCACCGATGACCTTCCCGAGTCGATGAAAGAATATCTCTACCGGGAATCGGGGGGTAACCCGTTCTATCTTGAAGAGATTATACACTATTTCTTGGATCGGGGGATATCCCTCCACGAGCCCGTGCCCCCCCAGGACAAACTCGATCTTCCCCCCACCATTGTCGGACTCCTGGCCTCGCGGATTGACGGCCTCACAGAGGATTCACAGTGTGTGCTCCGGGAGGCTTCCGTCATCGGGAAGAACTTCAGCAAAGATCTTATTGCCAGTATCAGTTCGTCACGGAATTGTCTCGATGACTGCCTCGATGAACTGCAGGATACGGGTTTTATCGAAAGGCACGATGCACGGAGCTACTCCTTCAGGCATTCACTCACCCGGAGGGTCTCCTATCGCAGTATGCTGAAAAAAACCCGTGTCGAACTGCATCGGAACGTTGCGCTGGCCCTGGAAGAACGCTCCGGAAACCAGAAAACACACATGGCAGACATCCTTGCCCACCATTTTTTCCATGGCCAGGAATATGCTTCGGCAAAGCAATACAGCCTCCTGGCTGCGAGGACCTATCAGCGTGATGGGTCCTGGGTGGAGGCAACGAAACACTACCTCACCGCGATGAAGTGCATCGAGGGGTGTTCCGGGCAAAAAAAGGATCCACGAGAACTTGAGGAGGTATGGGAAGGAGTTTGGAACTGCAGCCGAATTTTCCAACCAGCGACGGCTCTCAACGCCCTCGAGTCCCTTGCCGGGCACTACCGCGATCAGGGTATGAGAAAGGACGAGGTCTTTACCTATATCAGGCTCATCAACCTCTATTCCCAGAGAGGACGCTTCGACAGGGCACAGGAGAATTACAGGAAAGCCATGCGTCTTTCACGGGGCAACCCGGAAATGACGGCCGCGGCACAGACGACCTATGCCTACACCTGTACCTTTCTCGGGAAGCCCACGGTAGCCTTGGGCTATCTTGCTCGATCGCGAAAGAAGACAGCAGACAGGGATGGGTTTCTGCCGGCAGTCAACAGCCTGACTACACTGACGTCGTATGTATGGAAGGCATCCATCAAAGATGCCTTTCGCTGGTATCATCGAAGCAAGGAGCTTACCACACCCTATAAGGATCTCGAACTCATGGCCGATCTCTTGCTGGGATACCTTTCCTTTCTCACAGGTGATTTTGTCCAGGCTGAAAGAATATTCCGCCATATTCGTACCGAAGAACGAAAGCTGGGTACATTGAGCGGCGGTCTTTCCTATCTCAGGATACAGAGTTCTGTCTTCTTCAATTCTCGCTACATGGGAAATCTGAAGCAGGCAAAGAAAGACCGTGCAAGTTTTGATGCACGCTATGGGGATATGGAAGGCAGTGCAGCCCTCTCCGGGCTGTATCGGGCATGGATCAATCTCGAGGAAGGGAAGCTTCTCAAGGCCAAGGACCTCCTGGAGAGCTCGCTTCCTCAACTCAGGGACGGTATTGCCAACAGGGTTCCGTATGCTCTCAATGCCCTTGCCGAAACCTATCTCTGTCTTGGCGAGCTGCAGCTTGCAGATAGGTATGCATCTGAGAGTATCGCATGGAACAGGGTTCGCGGAAATAAGGATCAGCTTCTGACCGCCTCGAGGGTTATGAGCAGGATCTGTGTCCGAACGGGTGATTTTGAGCGCGCGTCACAGTGCCTCATGGAGAATTCCCGGATACTTCACGCAAACAGAATGAAACCTCACCTGGCATGGGATCTGAGTGCATGGGGCGACCTGTACCGAGCAGCGGGAAATATCGACAGGGCGCGATCGTGTTTTCGCGCATCCCTGAACTTCTGGACGGAAATGGGAAATCCCTATCAGGTGGGCAAGGTGAATGCCATGAAGGTACTGGTAAATTCGTAGAGCAGCCAGATGGTCTCTCCCCTTGTTCAGCACTCTTTCCGGAGAATCGTAAAAGGAAGCGGCATAGCTCCCGGGAGCTCCTCATGATCGGAAAAAACGAGACAGCGATGCGGGAAAAACCTACTGGCGAATGAGCCTCGGGGAGCAGATGCTGTCCCGGGGAACAGGAGCGGAACTCCTGAGGGGGGTGATATCGACTCCCCCCCTCCTGGTGTAACAGCACCTGACTTCCAGTCTGTCAGGCGCACATCGATGGTGGATATCGGTGAAGATCTGTTCGCAGCACTCCTCACTGAATCCGGAATGATGTCTGAAGGAGCACAAGTATCTCAACAGGGAAGCGTGAATGATCTGAGGACCCGCATACGAAATAATCACGCTTGCCCAGTCGGGCTGAGCGGTAATTGGGCAGAGTGTTCGCAGGAGATCCGAGTAGAGCGTTTCCTGTACAGGGCTGATCTCGGTGAGAAGGAGACCGGGATCGGGCTGGAAGGTATCGATGGACACGTCGATCCTGTCGATGCAGATTCCGTCAGGAGTCTCCTGCCATCTCAGGCATGGGAATCGTTCTTGAGGAATGATCGTTACCTCGATCCATTCGGGATCCAGGATTGTCCTGAGATCGTGGAAAACGGTCTCTTCGACCTCCTTGAATGAAGCAAATCTGGATTGGGAAAAGCTGTTGAGGTAGAGTTTCAGGGATTTCGACTCGACGATACACGTGCTTTCAACAGGGTAGACTACCTCGCAGATGGCTACCTCTGGCTTGCCCGAGGAGTTGATCCAGGAGAGTTCGTAGCAGCGCCAGAAGTCGTGCCCGTAGGGTACCAAAGGAGAGCGTTTCCTGGGGATCGGATGGAGGACCGAGGGGGTATAGGTCTCGGGAGAAGGAGTCGTCCTGCCCAGGAGAAGCTCGCTCACTCCAGGTACCTCGTGGGATCGAGCCCCTCTTCGAACCTGAGGGCATATTTTCTCTCCAGGCAGGTGGCACACGTCCCGCAGTGGAGGTCTCCCCCACGATAACAGGACCATGTCCGGGAGAAATCAAACCCCATCTCGATCCCTTTTTGCGCAATCTCGCGCTTATTCAGAGAAGAGAAAGGAGCCAGAATTTCTACCCTGGTGAAGGTGCCCAGACGTGACGCTGCAGACATGGCCGCGGTAAAGGTCTTCCTGCAGTCAGGGTATATGGGGTGGTCTCCGCTGTGGGAGGCAATGAGCACTGTCGGGATGCCAGAGTTCTCGGCGTATCCAACGGCAATGGCAAGGAAGATTCCATTTCTGAAGGGCACCACCGTGGAGGAGATAGTCTCTTTCTGGTATGGTCCTTCGGGAATCTCCCCGCCTGAGATGAGGAGGCTCGAAGAAAACAGGGACTGTATGAAGGGAAGATGAATCTTGATGAGCGATGCAGAGTAGGTGCGGGCAAGGGATGCAGCCTGTTCGAGCTCCCGGGCCGCATGTTTTGATCCGTAATCGAAGCTCAGCGCGTGGATCCTCTCATACCTTATCGTTGCCCATGCCAGCAGGACCCCCGAGTCCATCCCGCCGGAAAGGAGAATTGCGGCTTCAGACCTCATACCCCGCCCCTGGTATCAAAGGTCAGGATGTGAAGCCTCGGGCTCATCCGATATCCTTTATCCCTGCAGTGGGTAAAGACAAGTTCCATGGTGCTCAGCTGGTCCTCCCTGGTTGCGCCCAGGGGCATGACGCAGATTTTCTCCCGGGCAAGGGCATGACGCGAAATGAAGGAATCGATCGCATCCAGTGACTCCCTGCTCCAGGCAATGAACTTGAAACAGTCGACTCGCGGCGTGTTTGATCTTTCGTAGATCCATGACCCTTCGATGAACTTCGGGCTGCAGACTACATAGGCATCTCGAACATCGGGAATCGGCAGTTTCCCGCTTGTTTCGTAGTGGAGTTCGTAGCCTTTTTCCAGGAGCATCGTGTGGAGTTCCGAGAGGCCTTCATTCCACTGGAGAAAGGGTTCACCGCCGGTAATGACAACGAGCCCTGCGGGAAAGTCAGCCGCACGAGCACAGATATCAACCGGAGCCATTTCGGTAAAGGTGTCCCAGGCACTGGGCGTATCACACCAGGGACAGTAGGGTTTCTTGCACCCGCTCAACCTGAGGAAGATTGCCGGGATCCCGAGAAACGGGCCCTCTCCCTGGAGCGAGTAAAAAATTTCAGCAACCCGCATTGCACGCTCGTAACACGTCTGAATGACTCTCCTGCACCGATGGGATGTAGTTCTCTTCACCTCGCCATGCATTGATCGCCTGCTCATTTCCCAGGTTACCTTAATACCCGGGGGGGGAATCCGTCAAGCACCGGGAGATGGTATTCCTGCTCTGGCTCGCCCATGGGCTTCACCATCCGGTCGGTCCTCTCACCACGTGGGAATGAGCAATGAGTCTGAGACTTCCGGGACTGGTCGAGCGCCAAGATTAGCATTCACAATCTGGGGTTATTCTGTTAAAGAATGTATCCGAATTCATTTCTGATGTAAGGAGATGCCATGAAAATCATTGAAGAGGCACGACAGAGAGGAGACAAGACGCTCAGCGAGTATGAATCGAAGAAGATACTGGAGGAGTACGCGATCCCGGTAACGAAAGAACGTGTCGTCACAGACCTGGATCAGGCAAAGGAGTTCGCCAGATCCATCGGGTACCCCGTGGCATTGAAAGGGTCTTCCTCCACCCTTACCCATAAGACCGAACTGAAACTTATCGAACTCAACATACAAGGAGATGAATCCCTCGAAACGGCCTACAGGGCCCTTGAGGAGCGAGGAAAAGGAAAGCTCGACGGAATCCTGGTTCAGCAGATGATCAGGGGGGAGCGTGAATTGGTCGCAGGACTCATTCGTGATCCCCAGTTTGGCCCCTGTGTGATGTTCGGCCTCGGGGGGATTTTTACCGAGGTGCTCAAAGATGTGACGTTCCGTGTTGCTCCCCTGGAGAAACGCGATGCACTCGAGATGATGGATGAGATCAGGGCAAAAAAACTCCTCGATGAGTTCAGGGGAAAACCGGCCGTCAACAGAGACATTCTCGCCCAGGTTCTCATCAATCTGGGAAAAATCGGGCTCGAGATCGATGAGATCGCTGAGATCGACATCAATCCGCTCATCATCCAGGATGATACGCCGGTTGCCGTGGACGCGCTCGTGGTTTTGAGGGACGCCAGCACGTAGTCTCCCATGCAGCTTCTCCCCGATCATGCCTTGCTCATGGCCCCCATGGTGGACCTGAGCCATGGGGCATACCGGAACCTCGTACGTTCTTTTTCCGGATGTGATCTCTTCTACAGTGAGATGCTCAACGCCCGGATCGTACCCACCGAAAAACCCCAGACGTCTTTGTATCTCAGGTGGAAGCGGACCGATGATCTGATCTTTCAGCTCCTGGGCAATGATCCTGAACGCATGCACCTCTCCGCGCTGAAACTCGATGGATACGCTCCTTTCGGGATAGACATCAACATGGGGTGCTGGCTCAAGAAGGTGACGACCCACGGCTGGGGGGTAAAACTGATGGAGGATCTGAACCTGGCCTCTCGGGTTGTCACGAGTGTCAGGAGCGCCACGCAGAGACCCCTGTCGGTAAAGATGAGAATCGGGTATTCCCTGGATCGTGAAGTGCTTCTCGACTTTGCCTCCATGCTCGAAGATGCCGGGGTCGATTTCATCGTGCTTCATGCAAGAACCGCTCAGGACGGTCTGTCGCGCAGGGCAAGGTGGGAATACATCGCCTTCCTGAAAGAACGGCTGCGGATACCGGTGATCGGAAACGGGGATATCAGGAGCGCTGATGACGCCTGCAGGATGTTTCGGATCACGGGGTGTGACGGGGTGATGGTGGGAAGGCAGGCCCTCATCCAGCCCTGGATTTTTCGTGACATAAAGCTGAAATTAGCCGGCATGGACACGAAGGAGTCTCCCGCCCTGAATGCCGTTATTCTCTCGCTCCTTTGCAACCTCGAAGAGAGTTTCCCGGAGGATGTCGCATGCAAGAGGTTCAAAACCGCACTGTTCTGGCTTGCCCAGAATCACCAGTTCGGTCATCACCTTACGAAGCTCGCCGGCAGGTGTCACACCGTGGAGGGGCTGAAAGGGTGCATCATGGAATTCTTCGCAGTGTCTCAGTCCTGATCTCTCCTTGAATTTTTTTCCTGAAACCGATATATGGTGAGGGGTTACAGAACCGCCAGTGAAAGATATCTCTCTAGAGAAGATCCCCGGAGGAGCGAGTCATGAAACAGATCGAACTCATGAAGGAATTGCATGTTTCTTCTGATAAGAAGATCGTCCTGCTTGTGCTTGACGGACTCGGAGGGCTTCCCGGTACCGAGGGGAAGACAGAGCTCGAAACGGCGAGCACCCCCAATATGGATAGGTTGTGCAGGGGATCCATCGTGGGCCTATCCTCCCCCATCAGCCAGGGGATCACGCCTGGCAGTGGTCCCGGCCATCTTGCCTTGTTCGGGTATGATCCCTTGGAGTACCAGATCGGCAGGGGGGTTCTGGAGGCCCTCGGGATAGGGCTCGAGTTGAGTCCCAACAGCCTGGCTGCCAGGGGAAATTTCTGCAGCCTTGATCCTTCGAGCGGGGTGATTACCGATCGTCGAGCAGGCAGAATCTCCACCGAAACGAGTGCTGCCCTGGTGGAAAAACTCTCCACCATCAGGATCGAGGGAATCAAGATTACCGTCAAACCTGTCAAGGACTACCGCTTTGCCCTCATTCTCGAAGGAGTAGGACTCTCTGATGGTCTGACAGAAACCGATCCCCAGAGAACCGGTATGAAGCCGCTTCCGGTCAAGGCCTTAACCCCTGCAGCGAAGAAGAGCGCGCAGATTCTCAATGAGTGGGTCAAACAGGCCCTCGGTCTCCTCAAAAACGAAAGACCGGCAAACGGGTGTACCCTGCGCGGTATTGCAAAGGATCCGGGGCTTCCCTCCTTCCTGGATGTCTATGGTCTCACCGCATGTGCCATCGCGTCCTACCCCATGTACAAGGGTATTGCGCGTCTCGTGGGCATGGAGGTGGTGGATGCGGGAGATACGGTTGAGACAGAGGTCCAGGCCCTCAGGCGTTCCTGGGAGGACTATGATTTTTTCTTTTTCCACGTGAAGAAGACTGATTCCGCGGGGGAGGATGGAGACTTTGAAGCAAAGGTCAAGGTTATCGAGCAGGTCGATCACATCATCCCCGAGATCCTGTCGTTGCAGCCCGATGTGCTGGTGATCACCGGCGACCATTCGACCCCGTCAACGCTCAAGTCGCACTCATGGCATGAGCTGCCGGTCCTGCTTTCTGCGAAGAATATCCGGGTGGATCCGGTGAGCGAATTCGGGGAGGTTGCGTGCATGCGGGGAGGGCTCGGGCACATCCGGCATATCGACATCATGCCCCTTGCCATGGCCCATGCGGACAAGCTCATAAAATATGGCGCGTAACCATGCATCTGGGGTGAACCAGGTGAACCGGTTATCATTGGGCCTCGACCGTCGTGGATATACGGCAGGCAGAGATACCCCGGTGATCGAACCCATACTCACAAGAGGCAGGAGAGCATGAACTCTCAGCTCAAGGTCGCTGTCATATTTGGGGGAGTCTCCACCGAACACGAGGTCTCCATTGTCTCTGCAACCTCTGTGGTGCGGAACATTGATAGATCACGCTTTGAGCCAATCCTCGTGGCCATCGACAAGAAAGGGAGATGGTTTCTTGGGCCCGGCGCATTCAGGCTCCTTGGTGGAGATGAAGCAGGTGATGTCCAGCGGGTTGTCCTCAGCGCCGACCCGGAAAGGCGAGGGTTTCTTCACCTCGACAGCGGTAAGGTGACCGAAGTCGACGTGGTCTTCCCGGTCCTCCATGGTCCTCGGGGTGAAGATGGGACGATTCAGGGCCTCCTCGAACTTGCTCAGATTCCCTATGTGGGGTGCGATCCTCTCGCCTCTGCCATTGCCATGGATAAAGACGTGACCAAGCGGATACTCTCTCAGAGAAATCTCCCTGTGGTAAAGGGAACCTGTGTCAGCAAGTGGCTGTGGTTTATCGATCGGGACGAAGTTCTCGAAGAAATTTCTGATACCCTCTCGTTCCCGCTGTTCATAAAACCCGCTACCATGGGTTCAAGCATCGGGATTACCAAGGTTCACGGTTCTGAGGATCTCGTTCACTCCATCGAGATTGCCTTGAGCTTTTCCTCAAAGGTGGTGATTGAACAGGCGGTTGAAAATCCCCTTGAACTTGAGGTGGCGGTGCTCGGAAATTACGAACCCCAGGCATCGCTTCCCGGTCAGGTAATTCCCTGCAACGAGTTCTATGATTTTGATGCAAAGTACGTGGACTCTTCGAGCGAGTTGATCATCCCCGCTCTGATCAGCAGACGCTTGAGCGATGATATCCAGTTCATGGCCGTTGATGCCTTTGTGGCCATCGGGGGATCGGGGATGGCGCGTGTGGATTTTCTGGTCTCTGGGGAGACCGCCTATGTCAACGAGATCAACACTATCCCCGGCTTCACGAGCATCTCCATGTACCCGAAGCTCTGGGAAGCAACAGGAATTACCTACCCGGATCTCATCACCAAGCTCATCGAGCTCGGCCTGAGCAGGCATCAGGACCTCCAGTCACTGAAACAGACCATTGATCTGGAGAAAGGTCTCGGGGTCTGAACGGATCGGTTCTTTTCTGCAGGCGAGCGAAAAAGGGACAGTGCTGCTCCGGGTCGGTGAAAAGGCAGCAACGGGGAAGGAAACCATCACCCCGAAGATCAGATCCCCCTCCCTCCCTGGAGTTGATCTCGATGAGACAGAGGGAATGACTGTTACAAGACCGAGGGTAAATCCGCACAGGAATCCAATTCCGGCTCCATATCCTACCCAGTGTGATGTTTCTCCTGGATCAGAGGAAAAGATCATCGCCATCATCCCGGCAAAAGCCCCGATACTTGTCCCCAGAACAGAACTTGAAAAAATCGGCATAAAGGATGGTTCAGCCCGTGCGGAGACCGGGAGCATCATGATGCAGCACAGAGAAAGTATGAGTACCCGGTGTTTCATCTCTTCATGACCACGTTCATGTCGGTGCCTAGAACGTTTTGCTGCCCCCTCAAAAAGAGAGGCAAGTAATGATGCACGAAATGAGCCAGGAGATCTACTTGAACGGGATCCCCACCTGCAGACCGTAGACCCATTCTTTCTCTCCTGCAGGCGTTCTCATCGTGTAGAACATGGGCGAAATCTCATAGAGTCCGAATGCCAGACCGCATATCAGACCAATACTCGCACCTTGGGCAATGCGGATGGTGTTGTCGCTGGGGTTGTCCATGAATGCCAGCGTTGATGCTCCCACCAGCGCCCCGATGCCTGCCCCGATCAGAGAATCGTAGAGAACAACCTGCAGGGGTGACCCTGCATGAGAACGAACCGGAAGGAAGGAAACCATCAGAATCAGGCACGCACAGATACAGCATTTCTTCAGCATGTCTTTTTTTTACCCTGTTCCCGTGTCTTGTGCAAGCCTTTCGTCGTACATGACCAGTCCTATGGTTTCTTCATTGACTCCACGATGAGTTCAGAGGGATCAAAGGCGGGAAGGCCCGTATAGTGTGACAGCTGCATCCTGCATGCTCCGCAGTCCGAAACAATGGCTTCAACCTCACGTTCCCGGATTGCCGAAGAAGCAAGCTGCCCCAACTTTCTTGAAATCCCCTGATTTTTTTTCTTGAATCCGTAGCTTCCGGAAAGACCACAACAGTTGTCCTCCATGAGATGACAGGTTAGCCCTGGAATCCTTTCAAGTATCCGCGCTGCTGGATACCCGATACCCAGCGCCCTGAGGTGACAGGGAATGTGGTATGCAATAGTCATGTTCACTTGTGCAGGAGCGAGTTCGGTGTATCCGTTCTCAATCAGGGAAAGGAGATATTCGTGGACGTTGTAGGTGTTCTCGGAGATTTTTTCCCCCAGGGTAATATCCAGGACCCCGGGATAATCGCGGACAAGGGTCAACCCGCATGAGGTACAGGCATAAACGACATCATGCCCCTTGTCGATGTACCGGGCGAGAGTGGCAGCATTCTGCTGGGCATACTTTCGTGCCATGTCCAGGTCTCCGTTTCCGAGGGCCGGCAGGCCGCAGCAAGACTGTTTTGGAATGATGACCTGCACCCCGAGGGATGCTAAGAGATCCCTGATCCCCCTGCCGATATCAGGCCTGTTGAAATTGAGAAAGCATCCGTGGAAGAACACGACCTTTCTGGCACCCCTGCCCCTTCTCTTCCACCCCCTCTGGAGTGTGAGAAAGCGAAATGAGGGAAAGGGGAGAGACGTGGCAATTCCCAGAAGGGACATGACGCCTTTCGATATGCCCCATGAGGAGACCCGATTGAAAACCGGGGCAGCGAGAGAGCCGAGACCGCTGATATAGTATGTATTTGCGAACAGATGGGAAGAAAAAGGACTGAGGTGCTCCCGGGAATATTTCAGTTGAGCATTGAGGATGATCTCCGAGACTTCAACGTCATTGGGACATGAGACCTCACATCGTTTGCACTGGCTGCATAATCGAACCCACTGGTCGACGGATTTCTCACCATCAAGACGGAAGCGCTGGGCATCGGGTCCGGCCTGTTTGGGCCCGGGAAACAATGGTTCCACCTTGAATACCGGACAGTTTTCCACGCACACCGTGCATCTGACGCAGTGCTCGAAACTCATGAAAGGAACTCCTCGCAGATCTTTGCGGCCCTGAACCCTGTGGCGATGGCGAGCCCGTGACCGCAGTGATTCTTCATGATTTCGGCATGCGAGAGGATGCTCCCGCTCACAAAGAGGTTTCCGAATCGAGTGTTGACAGGCCTGAATGAAGAGTCCACCTTGATTCCTGCAGTTTCAATGGCGTGTCCTGCCTGAAAGAAATCCTCTTTGAACCAGTCTTTCCGCGTGCCGGGAACAAAGACCGGCAGATCGAATACCGTCTCTTTAACGGTATTCCGTGTGGCATACAGGCCTCCGCTCACGAAAGAACCGGTGGAGAGAATAAAGGCTTTTCCGGGAACCCGGGAAGGCCTCCCGGGGCTTTTCAGAGTTACGGCCTCTATCTGATCCCCCTGGCTCTCGACGCTGGCGATCACTTTGCCCCAGTAGTTATCCCCTCCGCTCTTGATGAAGGAGGATTTCAGGGTTCTGAAGAGTCTCAATCCTGGAATAGAGGGTGGCAGTGTGGGAATTTCGAAAATCTCCCGGCCGATCTGATCGGATATCTCCGTGAGTATTTTGAGAGGGTTTCTGATCCCCAGCACAGCGGGAAAAGCCACCTTTCCGTGAGGAAGCTCGAGATTCTGGATCCAGGAGATGAATTCCCTGCGGAATGATTTGTCCTCGAACAGGGTTGCGATCCCAATGGTGGAAGAGGTGCCCGCATCGTAGAGGGAGAAACGGATGTTTCTCCGCCCGGAAGTGATGTATGAAGGGAAGAAGTCCTTGAGTCCCTTGAACGAGATGACGTGGATATAGGTGTCGCTCTCGGTCTCTGAACCAGCCATGGTCATCGGTACCAGGCAGGTTGTCTTTGCTGTGCCGATGGGAGTAAGAATAGTTCTGTTCTTCCGGGGGGTCCCCGAATAGGGGATAGGGGTATCCTGCATGATCCGCTTGAAGAAGTTCAGGGCATCTGTAATCCCCTTTTTCCCCACCAGGTGGTACGGATGATCACGGCTCAGGCCAGGAATACCATCCAGCGGATTTTTATCAGATGAGAGCACATCGATACACCCTGTTGACAGACAGCAGACCGGATCCCCTTTGGATATGATGGCAACCTTGTACCCCTGTCCCGTGAGGTAGAGGGCTGAAGTGAACCCCGCCATGCCGCCACCGATTACGACTACGTCGTAGGTAAGAGGGGTCATTCCTGCGGCTCCATGTTCAAGATTCCCAGGTAGATGCTCTCCACGAGCTGTTCTTCCTTGAGTTGGTCACCCCACAGGGCGGGCCTGATGCCTTTGAATCTCCTCTGGAGAAACTGTTGAAGAATCTTGAGGGATTCATCCGGACTCACCCTTCCGAGATCCTGCATGATGCCCAGAGCCCTGTAGGTACAGAAACCACCCTGGCAGGGGCCCATTCCAAGGCGGGTCCTGTGTTGGATATCTCCAATGTACTGGGTGCCGATGCTGTTGATCGCATGCTCCACATCACCCCGTGAAATGAGTTCACACTCACAGATGATATCCTCCATGGTCTTGAGCCGCTTGGAAAGAGGATATCCACTCAATTCGTCCTGCCCTTCCAGGGGGATGTCAGCGGTTTTGCATGCAACCTTGAGGCCGAATTCGTCACTGATCACATCCACCATCTTTTCTGCCATGAGCCGGTAGGTGGAGAGCTTTCCCCCCAGGATACTGAACATCCCGTTGTGGTGATTGATGATCCTGAATCCACGAGAAATGGCCCTCCCGTCGGCAGCATCGGATTTGAGCAGGGGGCGTACTCCGGTGTATGTTCTGATGAGCCTGGTGGAACCGAAGGCAGGAATCATCTGTTCAGCCTGAGAAGCAATGATGTCAACTTCAACGGGATCAACTTCGATCGTGTCCGGATCCCCGGCTGGCAGTGAGGTAGTCCCGGCAAGACAGACCGCCTCGTTCGGGACAATGATATCTCCGTCGGAAGGGGGCCTCAGACGATTGATGACCATATTGGTAAGGCGGTGATTCGATATGATAAGGCTTCCCTTGGATAGTGACATTGGAACATGGCTTCCCGACAACTGTGCGATCTTGTCTCCCCATGCCCCTGTTGCGTTGACGATGATACGACCCCTGATCTCCTTGATCTGGGAGGTGAGTCGTTCCCGGGCCAGCACACCGACACAGACTCCTTTTTCTTTGACGATGGCAACAACTTCATGGTGAGTAAGGATCTCTCCCCCGCCATGTCGGGAGGTGTAGGCATTCAGCATGCACAGCCTGAAGGGATCAATCGAACAGTCCGGTACGGTGATTGCCTCCTCGATTGCGGGGTTGAGCCCTGGAACAAGGTCCAGAGCCCTCGTGGGAGAGAGTACTTCTGTTGATATTCCCACCTCATCGCAACTCTTGAGAAACCGATCACGGAACATCTTGGAATCGCCCGGCAGTCGGACAAACATGCCTCCAGTGGGCTCAACACACTTTTGAGCAATTTTTCTCAGAATTGCATTCTCCCTGATACACTCACGTGCTGCCCCTGGATCGTTCACCACATACCGCCCGCCGCTGTGAAGAAGGCCATGACATGCACCGGTTGCTCCAGATGCGAAGTCTCCTTTTTCCAAGAGGCAGTGATGGGCACCCCTGAGGGTAAGATCTCGCGCAATACCGCACCCTGTAGCTCCACCACCGATGATGATCACATCAGTCTTGATCATCCGCAGAGAGTCCTTCTCCTTCGAGGTCTTTTCTCATGGTGACAAAAACAACCATATACAAGGTCTGATCTCTGGGTCAAGAGAGCAAGTTCCGCCTGGAGAAGCAACCGAGAAGGCAGATGATTGCCTACAGGGTTTTCAGGAGATCAAGCATCACCGCATTCCAGCCCGCAGGTCCGATACCAGGAGCCTGAATGAGCCTCTGGTTTTCGGATCGTGAGTAGTCCATGGAGGACCCATCGTGGCGCTTGACAACGATCGCGATATCAACGGTCTCCAGGAGGGAAAGATCATTGGGGGAGTCACCGAGACCCACGGTAATCCAGGAAGTCGAGGGGAAAGAGGTTGCGAAAATCTCGCGGGTCACTCGAGCCGCCATGCCCTTGTCACACCTTCCGAGGGCATGCCAGAACCGCCCACCCCGAGTACAAATGAGACCATGATCACCGAGGGCGGAGATAAGGGTTTGGAGTTCATGGGAAGAACCGCAGAACAGAAAAGGCTCAGAGAACTCGCGATGTCGTGCACGCTCTGCAGAGTCGAGATCAAGGCCGGTGTAGTTTGCAATCTCCGCGGGGCTCATTCCGGAAAAGCCACGGACTCGGATGCCGGTTTCTCTCTGGGCTTTTCCCAGGGCTTTCAGAACATCAGGATAGGCCATTCCGAGGCGAATGAGATTGTACGATCCGCACTGAATAACACGATGATCTGTATTGATCTTCATCTCCTCATCAAAAAATATGGCACTGCCATTTTCCGTGATGAAGGTGCGACGCATGTTCGGTAGATCAAGCAGTGGTTCAATTTCGAACCGGGTCTTGCTGGAGACAATAACCAGCGGAATGTTACGTTCTTCAAGTTTTTTCAGCGCGGGTATGGCTTCTTCCTTCGAATAGGTGGAATAGTCAAGGAGGGTTCCATCCAGGTCGCTGAACACCAGAAAGGATTTCCGGGAAGTGGCCATGGTTTCAATACTAACCGGCCCCCAGGAATTTGTCCAGGAGGTCTTCACTCACCTCAGATCCCAGGGTACGGGAATGTTTCTCATGAACGCTCAGAGACTCCGTCCCTGCCTGGATGCTGCTGCAGGCAGGGACGGGTATGCTTTTTACCGGATATCACTCCCTGGCGGAGGAAGTTCTTCTCCTGGTTTTTCATAGTCTCTCTTGCGTTTGTCCCGGTCTCTCTTGCGTTCCTGGCAGAGGAACAGCAGAGCGGCCGCGTTGGCCTTCACATGCGCAAAGATGCTTTCAAGGCCCTCAAGGGTCGCATGGTGTTCCAGATTGTACTGAAGATCTGAGATGATTTTTGCTAGGGTCTCTTCGTGAAGAGTATGTTTCAACTGGACCAGAACCTTTTTTGCTTCGGCTTCAGAATCCATGAGTTGTCTCCTTTCACAGTCGATGATCCGTATCACGGTAGCGTAAAGCATGCGGTTTGGTCAATGTGAGATTGGGAACAGTGGTTCGGTAAAAGACTTTCTGAGGGCATGGAAGGGCCTCTCATGTGTCCCGCCGGGGAGAAGAGGTTACTGTTTCTTTTCCCCCTCGTTGATAATCCACTGGTATTCTGTAACTTCTATTTTTTTCTTGGTTTCTACACGTCTCACGGAGACTTCTTTTCGGGAAAGTTCATACAGTTTCCCTTCACCTTTAAAGTTTTTGAGTGCATCCTCGAGACTCTGATAGAATTCTATCCTCTGGGACCCGAAAAGGGTGTCCCTGATGATCGCGTATTCTTTCCCAGAAAGAGGGCTTGTACAGGCAAGAAGGAGGATCAGTGCCAAAAATGGAGTGATCTTCTTCATATCTAGCATACCTCCACGCTTATGTTCTCAGGTATGGAAGCGTATTGTCAATCGGAAGTTCCTCTGTGAGGGAGATTTTCCGTCGTTACGTACGAGATTGACGGAACCATTTATTTCGGAGAACGAAGGCTCGAACGGGTCTTGGTTTTCAACCCGGGAGATTTATTGCCACGTTCCCAATAGTGTGGTACATCAGGTTTCACAAGGAGGAAGGACATGATCGGCGGACTCGGCATGACTGAGCTCATCATCATTCTGGTGATAGTGCTCGTGATATTCGGAGCAGGAAAACTGCCTGAAGTCGGCAGTGCCCTGGGGAAAGGCATTCGGAACTTCAAAAGTTCCGTGAACGACAGCACTGAAGATAAATCGGTCAAGGGAGACATAGAAGACAAGAACAAGGAAGAGAAGGATACCTGAACCCCTCGTTTCACGATTCTCAATTTCCCGACGGAGTGCTTACAATGAGAGGACGCATTTGTATCAGACTGTAGACTGAGGATAGATCCTGCGTGAACAGAACTTAGATCGATCCGAAGAAGGTACTCTGATACGCAGAGTACTACCAAAGGCACGTGGTTCTTGAACCCATCACACCGGGTTGGTTCTTCCCGCCATCAACCGCCATCACACAGGAATCTGAGCTGGAGCGATCCTGGCTCAAGGAAACGGAGCTTCTCCTCCTTCTGCCCTTGGAGAGTTGCCGCTAGATGGATCTGTTGTCTAAAACCCGCACCGCCTTCCCTT
>DSBG01000162.1 GCA_011046135.1 Deltaproteobacteria bacterium | reverse complement strand
CAGTATAGGCCTCCCTTTTAATACTGTAAGTCCCGGGGTATGATTAGTCAATACAGAAAACTCGAAAGCCTTGCGGTGCGTAAAGCCGGGTGGCAGGTCAACGTTCAGGACGGGCTTGCCTGGGAGTCTCATGAAGCTCTCACCAGAGCCGGACTGAGATCCCCTGCCGCATACCTGATTTGTATCGAGATCGAGATCGGACTTTTTTATGTCAGCGAGCAGGCATCTCTTTCTTTTTCTCCTGCAGGGCCTTCAGGCAGACGATGAGCGTATCCATGGAGTACACGGGTTTCTCGAAACGGATCCCTTCTTTTCTGAGCCAGTGTTGAACTCTGAGAACAAGCGGCGGCACGATGCCTGCATTCTCCATGTCTGAGATGTGTTCGATCATGGCGTCTCTGTGCACATCACAGACAATTCTCCCTTCTGATAGTCCGATCACCCTGTCGAGGTGGTCGAGAAAATCATCGAGGTTGTGGGTGATCAGGATCACGGTAGTGTCGTGAAGAGTTGAGATGATCCGCATGAGCTCATTTCTTCCCGAGGTATCCATTCCTGCGGTTGGTTCATCGAGGATGAGGACCTCGGGAGATATCATCAGTGCAGAGGCGAGAGCCAGCTTTCTCTTCTCTCCAGAACTGAGACTGAAGGGAGAAGTTGTCTTGAGCACATCAATGTCCATGTTGAAGCCATCCATAAGCTCACAGGCACGTATCTCGATAGTCTCTTCATCAGGTTTGAGAAAATTTCTCATGGTGAAGACCAGCTCATCATATGCCATTTCCTGAAAAAACTGGTGTTCGGGAAACTGGAATAACACACCGATACGCCTCCTGATTCCATGGAGGTTCTTTGCCTTGGCAAGGGTTTTCACGCTACGTCCGTCATAGAGAATATCACCGGTGGTGGGAAGAATAAGAGAATCAAGCAGTTGAATCAACGTTGTCTTCCCCGAACCTGCAGGGCCGACGACCGCGAGTTTCTCACCCTGGGAGATCTTCAGATCGATGTTTCTCAGCGCCCAATCACCACCCGGGACGTCATACCGGAACGATACGTCTCTGCACTCTATGTCCATGAACCCTTCAGAACCCCCCTGATCTCTTTCTCTTCTCTGGTATTGAGGCAGACCTGTGGCGTAGCGACTCCTTTCCTCGCCATCATGATGCCGTATTCGATATCCTCGAGCCCCTCTCTGGAATGGGCGTCCGGTCCTATAATGATCTTGCCGCCTGATGAGATAAACTCGTATACGAGCCGCCAGTCGAGATCGAGCCGCCATGGATTGGCATTGAGTTCCATTGCCACAGAATGTCTGGTGGCTTCATCCAGAATTATGGAGAGATCAACGCGGTAGGGTTCCCGGGAAAGAAGAAGACGGCCGGAGGGATGGGCCAGGATAGAGGTGTAGGGGTTGCGGATAGCCCTGAGGATTCTCTGGGTCATTCTGGCTTCGTCCATCTCCATCTGAGAATGGATGCTCGCAATGACAAAATCGAACATCTCCAGGATCTCATCGGGATAATCAAGGGATCCGTCGGAAAGAATGTCGGCCTCGATCCCCTGCAGAATGCTGATCTCGGGAACCGTTGCCCTGACCTGTTCGATCGTGGCGCGCTGCTGCGTAATCTTCCCGATGTCCATCCCCCCGGCATAATAGGCGCTCTCGCTGTGATCCGAAATACCGATCCAGGAAAAGCCCATGTCACGAGCCTTCTTCACCATCTCCAGAAGGGATGATCGTCCATCGCTGAAGAGGGTGTGGACATGGAGGATTCCGCGGAGATCGTGGCGTGTGATCAGCTCGGGGACGTGCGCCTGCTGAGCAAGCAGAAGTTCTATCTCCCGGCCCTCCCTCACCTCAGGTGGGAGATACTGCAAACCAAGTTGTTCATAGATCTCCCGTTCATCGGTGAGGGCAACGCGGTTCTCTCCGTGAAAAATACCGTCTTCCCTTATCTCGAATCCTTTCTCACTGGCGAAATCACGCAGATTGTGCAGGTGTTCATCGCTTCCGGTCGTCATGAAAAGCGCTGAAATCGCGTGTTCAGGTTCTGTCGGATGGAATCGAACCGGCGGCTTTCCCGGGGCAGTGACCAGGAGTTGCTCTCCCTCGTGCTTCCAGACGAAGTCATTACCCAAGATTTTTTGAGCCGTATCCACCCACGAAGGAACTGCCTCCACGAGAATGTCTATGTGGGTATAGATCTCCATTCCTCTCCTGCACTCGCCTGTGAGAACGGCCCTGATGCCTCCCTGCTCCAGTTGGTTTATGATCTCGCGCGCGTGGCCTAAGGTAGCATCAATCAGGTACTTACCGCGGTAGGAAATGATCTGGCGGGCTGCATCCAGCATTTTTGCACGCGTTTTTTCCGAAAAACCCCTGACTCCTGTGAGAGAGCCCGCCTCGAGATGCTCAAGAAGCTCGTCGACCGAAGCGATGCCATGCTCATGAAACAGTGTCCTGATTCGTTTCAATCCGAGCCCCGGGACCTTCTCAAGTTCATCGAACCCGTGGGGAAGCGCAGATCGCACGTTCTCCAGGGCAGAGAAATCTCCTCGCTGCACCCAGGCCTCCAACTTGGCGGCGATAGCCTTGCCAATCCCATCGATGGTATGAATTTCAGCGTTTTCGATGAGCTCGACCACACTCCGTTCCTGGGTCTCAATGGCCATGGCAGCCTTTCTGTACGCGCGAGTCTTGAATGGATTGTCATCGAGAAACTCGACTCCGCGCGCAAGCTCGAGGAGCAGAGCAACAACCTGCTCGTTATTCATTGGCCCTGCCTTTGAGTGCATCCCCGTCCAACGTCTCAATAAAGACCTTTCTGATCTGCCCGGGGAGGGCTTTTCCCCTGACAGAAACGTTCAGGTAATTTGTCGTCATACCCACAACGTCCTCCCCCTCTGCCTTGAGAATGAGCGCCTCCTTTTCGCGACCGAGGTTTCTCCGCATGAACTCTCTCTTCTTCCTGAGGGAGAGCTCCCTGAATTGAGAGGCCCTTTTCCTGACCACCGCTGCTTCGGGTCTGCCCGGCAGTTGAAAGGCTCGTGTTCCAGGTCGTGGTGAAAAGGGAAACACGTGGAGGTACGTCACTGGCAGCTCTTCCACGAAGGAGAAGCTCTGATCAAAAAAGTGCTCCGTCTCCGTGGGGAACCCCACCATGATGTCGGAACCGATGGATATGGAATCCGAGAGCGCGCGTATCTGTGCGAGAATGGAAGCGTACCGTGAAGCACCGCAGGGTCTGCCCATGAGCTTCAGTATCTTATCACACCCACTCTGAAGGGGGAGGTGGATGTGATCGCATACTCTCTTTTCACCAGCAACGAGTTCAATGAGCCTGTCATCTATGGTCCAGGGTTCGACAGAACTGAGGCGAATCCTTGGTATCGTGGTCTGGACGAGGATTCTTTCGATAATGTGTGCCAATCCACCCTGGTAAAGTCCGATATTGATCCCGGTGAGTACGATCTCCTGATACCCGGCATCCTCGAGAGAGGAGATCTCCGAAATCACCTCCTCATAAGGTCTGCTCCACGGAAGTCCCCTGGTATGGGGCACAATGCAGTAGGAACAGAAATTGTTACATCCCTGCTGGATATTCACAAATGCACGGGCGTGTGCGGAAAACGAGGTGATCCTCGAGGGTATCTCGACACCGAAAATTTCACCGAGACGCCCGAAAACCGCCACATCAAGCTTTTCGGACAGAGATGCAATCTTTTCAGGATAGACGGTCGCACCACAGCCGGTCACCACCACCCTGCCCCCGTTTCTCAGGGCCTGGCGGATGAGACGTCTCCACTGTGCATCGGACCGGTGCGTGACGGTACACGTATTGATAATGTACCAGTGTGCCCCAGGTTCAGAAAAATCCTGTTCCTTTCGACCTTCGCGCACAAGGGCTTCCCTGATGAGCTGAGATTCGTACTGGTTGACCTTGCAACCGAGCGTGGCAATGGCAAAGCTCATATCATCGGTGGCATACTCCAGACCGGTTTCGGCTGTCAATTCCTGGAGCACATCGACGAACCGGGTCAATCGATGAGTTTTTTGATTTCGTCGATAAATTCTTCGGAGATCTGTGTAAGCTTCACCCCGGTCTCTACCTCTCCGCCGGGATCTTCGATGGACCAGATGGCCTTTCCCTTGGCATTCTTTCCCGAAACAGTGAGCCTGATCTCATGGTCAGCAGAAATCTTTTCTTTGGTCTCGAGGAGCACCGCGTCTTCGCTCACGTTGAGGATGTTTCCTTGTTCAGGGCCCGACCCGATGTCGTAGGTTGCAGGGGTGTGTATTCTACGCCTGCGCAACTTCAGCTGCTGCTGCAGCGCTTCTTTGTTGTTCATACTCCTGAGCTGGGAGTCCATGTTGTGAACCACGTTGAAAAACCTGGTCTTCTGGGCCGGACGGGCAACCTTAGAAAGATCCTTCAGTAAAGCCTTTTTCTGTCTGTTCAGTGTCTCGATGAGAAAGGAAAATGCTGTCGCCTGCTCCCGATTCCCCTTGTTCACAAGGTAGATGTTGATCATTGAAGGCAGACGCTTTCTGACTTGGATTTCAAACTCCCTGAGAGCACTCTCGAATTCTTCTCTGGTCATGGATAGTTCATAAAACAACCCCTGAACAAATGCAATTCTTTGTTTGCTCAGCATGATGTGGCTGTGAATATGGGATCATTTTACACGGCAAAAATTGGAGAATGCGTTTCCGGAGCTTTACTGGGGCGGCGCATTTCTGCTACACTCACATCAACGTGAAGATCTTGTTCTGTTCTTCAGAGGTTACACCCTATGCCAAAACCGGTGGCTTGGCAGATGTCAGCTCCGCGCTCCCTGCAGAGCTCAATCGTCAAGGCATAGACTGCGAAGTGATCATGCCACTGTATGGATCAGTACGGAGTATGGATCTTCCCCTGGAGCATGTCACAGACCTATCGTTCCTCTGTGGGAGCGGTATGTTGCATGCCCAGATATTTCGTTATGGGATTGTGAACTTTATCGAGAACACACTCTTTTTTAAAAGAGACGGCGTGTACACCTATGCGGGTGATGACTACCCGGACAATCTGGAGAGGTTTTCCTTCTTTTCGCGTGCCTGCGCAGAGTATTTGCTCCATCGCAGGGATATCGATATCATCCACTGCAATGACTGGCAGACTGCTCTCGTTCCCGCCTACATCAGGGAAATGGGAATAGAGGATATCTCTTCGCTCTTCACCATCCACAACCTCGCCTACCAGGGATCGTATCATCCTTCCCTGTGGAATATCCTCATGCTGCCACGTGACTATTACAGCCCGGAATACCTTGAATTTTTCGGTCGTATTAATGTGCTCAAGGCAGGTCTGATCTTTTCGGACGGGGTGAACACGGTGAGCCCGACCTACGCCCGTGAGATCCAGACACCAGAGTTCGGTGCGGGTCTCGATGGCCTTCTGCGTTCAATCTCATTTAAACTCAGCGGAATCACCAATGGCATCGATATCGAAGCATGGAATCCATCGAGTGATCCCCTCATAGCGAGTCAGTTCAGCATCACAGACCTCTCAGGCAAAGAAGACTGCAAGACGCATCTCCAGAACCTTTTCAATCTCACTCCCGGGAATAAACCCCTCTTCGGCATGATCGGTCGCCTCGTCGAGCAGAAGGGAATTGATCTGGTCCTCAGTTCTGCCCGGGATATGGTCAATCTGGGCTGCCAGGTCGTGATTCTGGGAAACGGTGATCCCACCTATGAGAAAAAGCTTGCCGAGATAACCCGTGTATACAGGGACAACATCGGGAGCCACATCGGTTTCGATGAAACCCTCGCCCATGCCATCGAGGCAGGTTCGGATTTTTTCCTCATGCCCTCCCGGTTTGAGCCCTGCGGTCTGAACCAGATGATCAGCATGAGGTTGGGCACCATCCCCATTGTCACCGCGGTGGGAGGACTCAAGGATACCGTCGTGGCATATCAGGAAGGAGAACACCCCTGGGGCCTGAGGGTTAAACGCCCGACAACCGAAGCCCTCCTCACAACCGTCCGGACGGCTCATACCCTCTATACGTCACGCCCCGATCTCCTCAGGCAGCTGAGAATCAATGCCATGGCACAGGATGTGAGCTGGACATGCTCTGCCCAACGTTACGCAGAATTGTATACCAATCTGAAAGATTTCAAAGAAAGAACCAGATAAACAAAGCTTGGGAGTTTTCTACAAAATGTCTAAAAGAGGACGAAACTCAGAGACAAACTTGATTTGTCCTCGAATCATTCAAACGCAGTAAGCCCAAGGGTTCCATAATTAGCCCTTTGATTTCTATGACGTTTTATCTCTTAACAGAATCTTTACAAATGTGCCCATAACCGGGGGGATTCAGGTTTGACGTTTATCTGCCTTTTAGCACAAGATGGCCACCATTGTTTCTGATATATCCTTCTTTAGGGGGTTATTGTGGATCTATTTGATTCTATTAAAGAATCTATACTCTCATCGGTTCCGGCAGCATCAGAGAGAGCGCTTCTCGACCAGCTCGAGATTTCGCAGGAGCACGACACCATCGTTGTACACTGTCCGAACGTATTCTCTCACAAATACCTCACCAGACAATACAAAGACCTGATCATTCACGCCATTCGCAAGAAGCTCGCCAGGGCCGTGGATGTGGAGTTCAGTGTGAACCACTTCAAGAGGCCTGTTGAGGAGCACCACAGACCTGAAACGCCTGTGCAGATGACAATTCCACCGCTCCTTTCACCACAGAAATCAAGTGGGCTGAACGCAAAGTTCACCTTCGACGAATTCGTTGTGGGCAGATGTAATGCCTTTGCCTACGAGGCGGCATTCGCCGTGTCAGAGGACGTCTCTTCCAGATACAATCCCCTCTATTTCTACTCCGATGTCGGACTTGGGAAGAGCCACATTGCCCACGCCATCGGCAACAGGGCCCTCTCTTCCAAACATTCCGTGGGAGTGAAGTATACCACGGCCCGCGATTTCACTCAGGATTATGTCTACTCCATCCACAACAACTGCATGAATTCCTTTAAAAACGACTTCAGAAGCTCGAACCTTGACATCTTTTTCATCGATGATGTCCACTTGTTCAAGAACAAAGAGAAGACACAGCTCGAGTTGTGCTATGTCCTCGATGATCTCCTCAGCGCAGGCAAGCAGGTGATTTTTTCTGGATACCGGCCACCGAGTTCCATCCAGCACATCGACAAGGGCCTGCGATCGAGACTATCCGCTGGGCTCGTCATCGATATCAAGCGGCCAGACAGGAATACTCGTGAGAAAATCGTTCATCACAAGGCGAAAAAGAACTCCGTGGTCCTGCCCGATGATGTGGTTGAATTCATCTCAACGAATGTGCACAGCAACATCCGTGATCTTGAAAGTGCGGTGATGACCATCATGGCCATGGGATCACTCATGAAACGCGAAATTACCCTTGATCTCGCCAAGGAATTCCTGGAGGGGATTCTGGAAAAGCAGCAGCGAATTACCGTTCCCTACATCATCGAATTCATCTCCAAGAATTTCTCCATATCGAAAGACATCTTGATCTCACCCTCGAGGAAAAAGGACATCCTCTACCCGAGGCAGGTGGCAATTTTTTTGTGCAGACGATACACGGACGAGCCTTTGCAGAACATCGGCGAAGCCTTTTGCCGAAAGCACTCATCCATCATTCACTCCCTGGAAACCATAGAGACAAAGTACATGCACAACCTCAAGGTGAAACGTGAGATTGATTTTCTTATCGAAAAACTCGACAGCGAAGCATCCTAGTCGTGCATCCCGTCATCATGACGCCATGCACCGTTTTTCAGCAGAGAGGATCATCTCCCCCTGAGCAGGGAACCCCGGCAGTGGTACGGCTGAGTTCACGAAAGTTATCCACTCCGGTAAAGAACTCCCGCATCATGACAACCCAGTAGTACTGGCCTTTTTCGGTCAACTCAATCATCCCTGACTTCCGCCGGATTCCCCCTGTCAGGAGGAAGAACAGATATTCTGCTCCGAGAAGACACCACAGGTTCTTTCCGTACCTCTCTTGGAAGGCATCGAGATCGAGCCTGAGCCCGAAGAGCCCCATCAGGAAGGTGTACCGGGCAAGCTCTCTGGCGGAAAAAGATTTTCTTCCCTTGAGCGGAAACTCTCCACACTCAAGGGAAGCAATGTACCCTTCGATGGAAAACGTGTTTGCATAGATGGCCCCATCCACCAGGCCGAAAGCCCCGCTTCCTGCTCCGACATACTCATCGGTGCTCACGATGTACTCATCGATCATGGATTCTCCTGACCGCGAGAAACACCAGGCCGAACTCGGTTCATAGAGACCTGCAAGGTGAGATGTGATCGTGTGATAGAATCTCTTCTCTGAGTGAAGACCTGTCTTTCCGAGAGTCGAGCGCATCTCTCTCCTGGTGAGGTCTGAGACCATAAGCGGGTAGCAGGTAATCTGGTCAGGAAGAATCCTGGCAAGAACCTCGAGATCTTCTGCGAGCATGGCTTCGTTCTGGGAAGGAAAATTGTAGATCATGTCAACATTGAGGGTATCCACCACTCCCAGGGTCTGGCGGATTCTCGTTTCCAGTTCCTTACCGCTGCCATACTTCTCATACCTGCCTATCCGCCTGAGCAGGGAGTCGTTGAAAGTCTGAATTCCCACGGAAACCCGTTGTACCCCGCAGCTGGAAAGTGTCTGGAGAACGGATTTCTCCAACCGGTCAGGATTCGTTTCCACCGAAATATTCTCCGGCCCGAACAGTGTGTTGATCAGCTCAAGGGTCTTCACCAGTTCATCGAGGAGAATCGTGGGGGTTCCACCGCCAATGTATACAGATTCAAAAAGGAACCCCAGGTGGTGGTACAGTTCGAGTTCATACCTGAGTGCCCGGAAGTAGGCCCGAGCAAGTTCCTCTTCGTAGCTGACACGATGAAAGGAGCAGTAGGGACAGAGCTGAAGACAGAAGGGAATGTGGACATACAGATGAATAGGCTTACCCGGAGCCTTGGGGGCAGTGATCTTCTCTGCCTGATCAAAGGTGAAGGAACTTAAGGTCGAATACCTGACGACCCGGGCGATGATCGTCTCGATCAACATCGAGTTACCTGAATGCCCTGAAGAATGAGAGCAGCATGCTCACGACGACACTGATCAGAAGTGATGTGGTCAGGGGAACATAGATGCTGTATCCTGGCCGCACGATGTGGATATCTCCCGGGAGTCTCCCGAGCCAGGGAATCGGCGACCCCAGAGAACAGATCAGCCCGAGGACAATGCAGAGAAAACCGAATACGATGAGCAGAGTGGACATATTCTTCATGTTCTCTGGTGTCTATAGTGCAAAACGCGCAAAGGGGCAAGGCGGCTTTTTCGCAACCCTTCTCTAGAGCGTTCCGCTGGATGTTGCACCCCTGAGCGAGTTCATGGTACATGGCAGAAACCGAGATCCCGAGGGAACGAACGCTCCCTCGATTCACAGGAGGAAACCATGATTGCTCATCACTTTCTCGAGATTGAGGAACTCACCGGCTTAGACCAGACCAGGGGTGTGGGCATGAGGATCCTCATCGGAAAAGATCACGGGGCAGACAGATTTATCATGAGGCGTTTTTCAGTGGATCCCGGGGGGTTCACTCCTCGCCACACCCATCCATGGGAGCACGAGATCTATATCCTTTCGGGCAGCGGTGTGATTCACGTGGGACACGAACACGCAGAGGTCTCAGAAGGTACTGCGGTTTTTATTCCCCCCGGAGCTGAACATCAAATTCTGGCCGGAGAGAGCCACCTCGAATTTCTGTGTCTGATTCCCCACGTCGAGGAAGCCTGAACGCATGATCCCGGTGCGGGATACGACTCTTCGCAGGGGATTCGCCCCGGTCACGTCGGGTATTGTCCTCCTCAACATTCTCCTGTTCATCGAGACACTGCGCCAGGGAGAGATCCTTGTTCAACGCCTGGGGGTGAGCCCACTCGATATCTACATCTACCTTACCCAGGGAACCGGGAGCATTTTCGCGATTCATCTCGGGATCATGATCTCCGGCTTCATGCACGGTGGATACGTACACCTTCTGGGAAACCTGCTCTTTCTGTCCGTCTTCGGCCCAGCACTCGAGAAACGGATTGGCCGACGTACATTCTTTCTGTTTTATCTCCTGTCCATCTTCGTTGCCTTCTATTCCCACGTGCTGGTACACCCACATTCCCCGTTGCCCCTGGTTGGAGCGTCCGGAGCCATCGCCGCTGTTATGGGAGCCTATCTCGTTTTTTTCCCCTGTGGCAAGATTCTCACGATCCTGCCCCTTATCTTCATGATCGAAATCGTGGAGATTCCCTCGGTTATCTTCATGCTGGTCTGGCTTCTTCTCCAGAGTGCCAACGGGTATCTGAGTATCGGGAGCACCACCTCGGTGGCATGGTTTTCCCATATCGGGGGCTTTATCATGGGTCTGTTCATGGCTATCAAATTCCGCTGGTTTCCCTGATCCAACAGTCCCCTGACCCTGGAGGTTATGCTCTGCGTGTTCGACGGAGAAGTTAGGACAGACCGGCTTTCTCCCGGGAAGATCCATGGTGGGAAGAAAACGACACTGAACCTTGGAATTACAACCTTGTATCTCGTTCTCCGAACACCCTTGAATGCTTAAAAGTATGAAATGATTTTTGTTAAAGATTCATTTTGGTTGTCCCGATACTAAGGCTATGTGTATGGATGGCCTAATTCTTAATGCGAAGCCCTCACTGATGAGGTATACTAGCTATAATGACATTTTCCCGTGCAATCACATGTGGTCTTCTCTTGTTTCTCGCCCTCACCCTTGTCTTTACCATTCCGGGAGAAAAAGGGCTCATCAGGAGCTTCAGGCTCTACAAGGAACTTCAAGATTTGAGAAGTCAGGAATTCTCTCTGAACCAGGAAAATACAGTGCTTATGCAGGAGGCAACACTGCTGAAGGAAAACCTGGCATACATAGAGCATGTGATCAACCAGGAACTAAACCTGGTACGTCCGGAAGACATCATTGTGGTTTTTAAAAAGAAAAAGATCGAATCACGAGGTGATTAGATGTTATTTGAAAAAAAGACCTTGCTGGGATTGGATATCGGTTCTCAATCGATAAAGATGGTGGACCTCGCAAAGGTAAGGGGGGGGTATGAGCTCAAGGCATTGGGCGTAGGCCTCATCCCCTCTGAATGCATTGTGGACAAGGACATCATGGATTCAGAAACGGTGGTGGACACCATCAACAATCTCAGGGACAACCTGAAAATTAGATCGAGGGGATCATCCACAGCAATATCGGGCCATTCTGTCATCGTAAAGAAGGCCGAGCTGCCACTCATGAGCGAGAACGAGCTGCAGCAGACACTCATGCTCGAGGCAGAGCAGTACATTCCCTTTGATATAAATGATGTGTATCTCGACTCATTTATCCTGGGTGAAAGCCTCGAACGTTCCGACATGATGGACGTGCTCTTCGTGGCGGCAAAGAAAGAACTGGTTAACGACTACTCTGCCGCTGTTCGGAATGCAGGACTGAAACCCATGCTCATGGATGTTGACGTGTTTGCCCTGGAGACCATGTACGAAACGAGCTACCCCGATGCTCCAGAATCAATTGTTGCCTTGGTGGATGTCGGGGCAACCATGATCAACATCAACGTGATTAAAGATGGCATGTCCATCTTCGCCCGAGATATTTCCATGGGAGGGCGCCAGCTCACTGAGAGAATCCAGCGGGAGTTCGGCGTGAGCTTTGAACGCGCAGAAAATATCAAGATCGGTGCAAACATCGACGGAATTGATCTCGAAAGAATCAACTACATCTTCAAAATGGCTTCTGAAACCTATGTGCAGGAGATACGGAGAACGCTCGACTTTTTCCTTTCCACCATGGTAAACGAGAACATCGAACGCATCTACGTGAGCGGGGGATCCTGCAGGGTGCCGGGATTGATTCCATTGCTGGAGAAGCAGATGGATGTGCCCGCAGAGATGGCCAATCCATTCAATACCATCAAGTGGGATGATAAGATTTTTGATCCAGAATACATGGCCTATATCGCACCGCAGATGGCAGTGGCTGTGGGCCTCGCATTAAGGAGGGCCGACTATAAATGGTAAAGATCAACCTGTTACCCATTAAACTGGAGTTGAGGAGAAGGGCCCTCGTGGAGCATATTGTCCTCCTTGGCCTGTGTGTCATTCTGGTCCTCATCTTATCGTGGTTTACCCAGGGGGCCATCATCAGCCAAAAAGACAGTCTGCTCAGAGAAGTGGCTGCGACGAAGGTGGAAATCATAAAACTCACCGCCGAGGCTGGAGAGATCGAAAAGTTCAAGAAGCAGAAGCAGGAACTGGAGCGCAAGCTCGATGTGATTACTGATCTCAATGCCCAGAAGACAGGCCCGGTGGAGATTCTCGATCAGATAAGCATCCTTGTCCCGGAAAAGGCATGGATTACATCGTTGAACAACTCGGGCTCTTCGCTGGTTCTCGAGGGCCTCGCCGTCGATAACACGACCATTGCATCATTCATGAAGAGGCTCCAGGCATCGGAGTACTTTGACGAAGTGGCGCTCGTTCTCTCGCAGCAGGAGGGCACGAACCACAAGTTCACCATAACCTGCAGAATCAAGTTGCCCGCGTGAGGTGGAGCATGAACGTGATTGACATCCTATTACGCCAAAAGCCACTCATCAAGGTGCTCATCCTTGTGGTCGTCCTCGCCCTGATCGTCGGGTTGTACTGGCAGTTTTTTTATCGACCCGTCCTGGCAGAGATACAGGCCATCGAACCTGAACTGACTCAACTCAAGGCAGAGCTTTCGGCAAAACGCGAGATCGTCAAGGAGAAACCTCGTTACGAAGCCGAACTGGAAGAGACGCGTGCACGACTCCACCTAGCATTGAAACAGCTCCCTGATAAAAGCGAAATACCCACGCTCCTGGAAAACATCTCTGCTCTGGGAATGGCCTCCGGACTGAAGTTCAAGCTGTTCAGACCCAAGGCCGAAGTGCCCCAGAACTTCTATGCAGAGATTCCCGTGGATATTCAGGTGGAGGGAAGATATCGGGATATCGTGATGTTTTTCGACAGAGTTTCTAAAATGCCACGAATCGTGAATATTACAAATATCAATGTAGGGAGCCCGAAAAAGGATCTTACGGGATCAATGGTGTTGAGTACTTCCTGCAACGCCGTCACCTACAAGTTCATTGAAGGGGCGACATCACAATGAAGAGGTATCTATACGTACTATGTACCATACTGGCTGTATGCTTATTCGCCTGCTCAGGCGACAAGCGAGAGGCTCAGGTGACCCAGCCACCACCCCCCGTCCCTGCGGTAAAGAAGGCTGAGGAGATCCAGCCGGTCGTCCTCAAGGAGGAGAAGAAGAGACCCGAATACACGGTCTCAGGCAGTCGCGACCCCTTCCAACCCTTCGAAATCAGCTCTCCTTCAGAGCTGGCACGGACACGGGAAGGAGATACGATCACCGATCCACTTCAGAAGCTTTCCCTTTCACAGGTCGAGGTTGTCGGCATCATCACGGGCAAACAGAACAGAGCCTTGGTCCAGGAAACGTCAGGCATGGGATACATAATTAACGAAGGAACCTTGATCGGAGAGAATTCAGGAATCGTAACCAAGATTACTCTGAACGGAGTAACCATCAAACAGCATTTCAAAGACTACATGGGCCGTGTGAACACACGAGAAATAGTCTTGTCGCTCAGGAAGGGAGAGGGGGACCTATAGTCATGAAAAGATGTACAATCCCTATACTGCTCATCGGCGTGCTGGTTTTACCTGCACTGGCGTTCGGCTTGACGATCAAGAGCGTCGATTTCATGAATCTCGACAATAAGTCGAGACTTCAGATCGGCCTCGATGGTCAAGCTTCCTACGATGTTACCCGGGAAGCAGGGAGCGTTATCCTGCGTATCGAGAATGCTCGGATTCCCGATCACCTTGCTCGGCCGTTCATTACAAAGGAATTCGTCACAGCCATCGAGCAGATACTCCCCAGACAGGAAAAGAGCGATGTCGTCTTCGCTGTGTCCATGAAACAAATGGCGCCATACTTTGTGTTCCAGGACAACAATCTTGTCATCATGGACTTTGATATCCCGGCAGGAATTGCGGCAGAAGCTGAAGCTTCACGGGCGCCGGTTGTGGTTTCCGTAAAGACCATCCCCATATCCGCAAGCACACCCCCAGCCCAACCCGCAATCACCAATGCCCTTCCTGAGAGACGAGTGTCCGACGCAGCATTACCCGCATTCATGCAGGAAACTGCAATCAGCCCGGACCTGCTGCCAACCTATTCCGGGGAAAAGATAACCCTGGACTTCCAGAACGCCGACATCCATAACGTGTTGAGAATCATTGCAGATGTGAGTGGCCTGAATATCGTCACCTCCGATGAGGTGAAGGGAACCATCACCATTCGTCTGAAAAATGTACCTTGGGACCAGGCCCTGGACGTGGTCCTGGAGAGCAAAGACCTCGGCAAGATGGCAGTTGGAAATGTGGTGCGCATTGCCCCGGCGGCAAAGATCAAGGCTGCCCAGGATAGACTTCTCGAATCCAGAAAGACACAGGAGCAACTCGAGCCACTGACAACCCACGTGATCCCCGTGAACTTCGCAAAGGCGTCTGATATTGCCACCACGATTAAGGGCAGGGAAGTCGGCCTCGTTTCTGAGAGAGGAAGCATCACCGCTGAGGATCGCACCAATGTCTTGATCGTGAAGGACATCAAGAACAACTCCGACGAGATCAGGGCCATGGTTAAGAAACTCGATAAACCGACACCTCAGGTTCTCATTGCTGCCAGAATCGTCCAGGCAGACAACGATTTCACCAAGGGACTGGGCGTTCAGTGGGGTGGTGCCTTCAGAAATCAATCCGACAGATCTCACTTCGGTCTCACCGGGGTAACGACAGGCACTGCACGGAATCTGTTCGATACTACGGCTCCTGCCGGTTCACGGCCCGGCTGGAGCAGTACCGTCGTTCCTTCTCCGTCACTGGCGGTAAATTTCCCCACCAACCAGGCTGCAGGGTTTGGGCTCTCGGTAGGGAGGCTCGGGGGGTCAATCTTTGATCTCGACCTGAGGTTGGACATCGGTGAAAGCATCGGAAATGCAGAAGTCATCGCGCGTCCCAAGATCGTGACCATGGACAATAAAAAGGCGACCATCCGACAGGGCGAAAAATACCCATACGTAGTCAGGGACAGTGAGGGCCAGCTCTCCACTGAGCTTAAGGACATCGAACTCGTTCTCGAGGTGACTCCTCGCATCGCCTTTGACGGAAGTGTGAACATGGAGATCTCGGTCAAGAGAAACGCCATTGGTTCCATCACGAATCAGCTCGGTGACCCGAGCATTGCATCGCGGGAGGCCCAGACGGAAGTACTGGTGAAAAATGGTGAAACCAGCGTCATCGGAGGAATTATCGAAGACGAGTTCAGAGAGAACCTTTCCCAGGTTCCTTTCCTTGGTGACATCCCTGTACTGGGGTACCTTTTCAAGGGTAAGACAAACACAAAGAGCAAGAAAGAGCTCCTCATCTTCATTACCCCCCAGATCCTGGAACCTGTAGCCATGCAGTGATCAGGGAAGCTAGTCCGGAATACCGAGCCCCGGTCCGATCAACAGGACCGGGGCTTTTCTTTCTCTCCTGGAGACCGGAGAATATTCTCCTGCTGCTGGAAACCGCCCAACCTCAGCCGAGAAAAGAGGAACATCAAATGGCTGCTGCTCGTTATCCCGGCAATTCGTCCTGAGAGCCAAGGAGAATCCACATTGACAGAGCATGTTCATAGTTACTATATGATACGTACACAAGGAGGTTCACCCCATGGCAAAATCAACACGCAAAGAGCTGCTCTCCCCAACTGACGAGTTCATTACCGCAACCAGCTCTCTCCTAAACTGGATAAAGGAAAATCCCACCAGATTCATCTCCATCGTGGTTGTTGTCGCAGTGCTCTTTATCAGCGGATTCGGGTTCTATTCCTGGAAGACTCACAGAGAGGACACTGCCATGGTTGCCTTTATAGAAGCCTTTGAAGATCCTGCAAAAACACTCGAGATCGCTCAATCCTACGCGAACACCAGGGCAGGGAAACTTGCCAAATTGAGGCTTGCACGTATGGCCTATTCCCAGGGAGACAGCGCCATGGCCGTTAGTCATGCAGAAGATTTCATCAACAAATGGGGCCGCCAGGATATGTTCTACTGGAACGCTGTCCTCATCATGTCCCTTGCATACATGGAACAGAACGCTTTTGATACCTCCCTGGCCCTGCTCGAAAAATGCATCAGGAATGGTCCGGATGTCATACGTGATCAGGCATTGTTCTACAAGGCGACCGCCAGCATCAGCCAGGGAAAGAACGAAGAGGCAGCGGAAGCCCTGAAAACCATCTCGGGATGGTTTCGGGATATCGCCCTGGTTACCCTGCCTGTTGAGAACACCACGGAGACACAGAATGCAGAATAACCGCTCCCAGAAGAATGGGAACAACATGATAAAAAACGCAGCACTGTGGGTGGTCATTGCGCTCATCATGGTGATGCTCTTCCATCTCTTTAATCAGCCTGTCCAGGAAAAAAACATGTATGCCTTCAGTGAGTTTCTCAGCATCCTGGACAGAGGGAACGTGCGGGAAGTCACCATTCAGGGTAACGACATCAAGGGTGTGCTCACCGATGGCAGCACCTTTGAAACCTATGCGCCGGAGGATCCGAAACTGGTTGAGCGCCTGATGGAGAAAAATGTGCTCATCACCGCGAAACCGAGAGAGGAATCCCCCTGGTACACCTCCGTGCTCATTTCCTGGATTCCCATGCTCCTGCTCATCGGTGTGTGGATCTTTTTCATGCGACAGATGCAGGCCGGAGGGAGCAAGGCCATGAGCTTCGGTAGGAGCAAAGCCAAACTCGTGCCCCAGGACAGAATCAAGATTACCTTCGCAGATGTCGCAGGGGTGAACGAAGCCAAAGAAGAACTCGAGGAGATTATCGAATTTCTCAAGGAACCGAAGCGGTTTACCTCCCTGGGGGGGAAAATACCCAAGGGAGTGCTTCTCCTCGGTCCCCCCGGCACCGGAAAGACCCTTCTCGCCAAGGCAGTTGCCGGTGAGGCAGGTGTTCCTTTCTTCAGCATGTCGGGGTCGGATTTCGTGGAAATGTTTGTGGGGGTGGGAGCATCCCGAGTCCGCGATCTCTTTGCACAGGGAAAACAGCATGCACCATGCATCATCTTCATCGACGAGATCGATGCGGTGGGCAGGCATCGTGGTGCCGGTCTCGGTGGTGGACATGACGAGCGGGAGCAGACGCTCAACCAGCTGCTCGTGGAGATGGACGGGTTCGAGTCCAACGAGGGGGTCATCCTCGTGGCGGCCACCAACCGCCCGGATGTACTCGACCCTGCGCTGCTCAGACCCGGAAGATTCGACCGCCAGGTCGTGGTGTCACCCCCTGACGTCAAGGGCAGAGAGGGAATCCTGAAGGTCCACAGCAGGAACATCCCCATGTCCGAGGACACCAATCTTACCGTTCTTGCAAAGGCCACACCGGGGTTTTCCGGAGCCGATCTGGCAAACCTCGTGAACGAGGCCGCTCTCCTGGCTGCACGGATGAAACATACAACGGTCACCATGGAAGATTTCGAGATGGCAAAAGACAAGGTCCTCATGGGTGTAGAACGCAAGAGCATGGTGATTTCGGAAGAAGAGAAAAAAATGACAGCCTATCATGAGGCCGGACATGCCCTGGTGGCAAAAAAGCTGCCCAATGCCGACCCGGTGTACAAGGTGAGCATCATTCCCCGAGGCAGGGCCATGGGTATTACCCAGCAGCTTCCCATCGATGACCGGCATACCTACCGGAAAGACTTCCTCCTGGACACCATAACTGTATTCATGGGAGGGAGAGTTGCTGAGGAACTTGTGCTTGGGTGTCTCACCACCGGAGCAGGCAATGACATCGAACGTGCCACTGACATGGCCAGGCACATGGTCACTGAGTGGGGCATGAGCTCCCTGGGTCCTTTGAGCTTTGGAAAGGTCGAACAGGAGATGTTCCTTGGAAGAGAAATCTCCAAGAGGGTCGACTATAGCGAACTGACCGCACAGAAGATCGATGAAGAGGTAAAAAACATCATCACCGAATGTTACAGCAAGGCCAGGAAAATCGTTGAACAGAACCTGGAGATCCTGCATACCATTGCCCAACGACTGCTGGAGAGAGAGGTCCTCGATGGCTCAGAGATCGAACAGATCATCGAAGAAGGGGTTCCCCAGGGCCAGACTACTCACTGATGCGAATGAGGATACTCTCCTTGCCTGTGGTGTAGATCCGGCATCCCTTCCCTACCTGGCACCAAAGCTCATCCACAGAAACCTTCTCATAAAGAGAGTGAAGCTGTTTGCAGCAAATATCCTCAAGCAGAGTATGCTTTCCATCGGCGGTGATGTAGCGGTGAACCGAAACGTCATCTCAGGAAACACAGAGTTCTCCGATTGTCTCCTCATGGGGGATCTTAGACACTTTTCCTTGCTCCTGGCGAAACTCAGCCTTCAGAAAGGGCTTGAAGCAATCGCTCAGACAATCCAGGAACAGATCTTTCCGCCCCTCGGCCCGCTCTGTCGCGATTTCTGTTCACATTCCCACACCTGGAGAGATCTCCCCGTGATTATGGGAATTCTCAATGTCACCCCCGATTCCTTTTCGGATGGTGGCCTGTGGCTCGATCCTTCCAAAGCAATTGATCACGGCATCCAGATGGAGCAGGACGGCGCCGATCTCATCGATGTCGGGGGAGAATCTTCCAGGCCCGGCGCACAGGAAGTAGGAGGTGTCCAGGAAATTTCACGGGTGATCCCAATCATTGAAAGCCTTGCCACACGCGTAAGCATTCCCATAAGCATCGATACCACAAAGGCAGAGGTAGCTCGTGCTGCCATCGATGCCGGGGCCACCGTTATTAACGACATCAGCGCATTGTCCAAAGACCCTGACATGATGAAGATTGCCCGCTCTACAGGAGCGGGCGTCGTACTCATGCACATGCGGGGGTCCCCCGAGACCATGCAGGAGAACACCTCCTATGGGGACATCATCGATGAAATCATCACCTATCTGGATCTCAGAATAGAAGCATGCCTGGACGCAGGTATTCGTTCAACCTCACTCATTGTCGATCCGGGGATGGGGTTTGCAAAAACCCATGATGGGAATCTCTGCATCCTGCATCATATCGCAGAGTTCAGGTCCCTGGGAGTGCCTGTCTTGCTGGGACATTCTCGGAAATCCACCATCGGATCCATCCTGGATTGTGCTGCAGACGATCGCGAAGAAGGCACGGACGCGGTGAGTGCATGGGCTGCAATTCAGGGTGTGGATTTCCTCCGGGTACATGATGTCAAGCGGGCATTCCGCATCAGGAAAATAATCTCCTCCATCAGAGCGGAAAAACCATGATCCGGGGCATAGGGATTGACCTTGTAGCTATCGATCGCATGGCTGCTCTCCTTGAAAGATTTGGTGAACGATTTGAGAGGAGAATCTTCACCCGTGAAGAAATCGCTGCATGTGCGCGAAGAAGGGATCGATCGAGCTTCCTCGCTGGCCGGTTTGCAGCGAAAGAGGCATTTCTGAAAGCCCTGGGGACCGGGTTGACAGGCGGCATCTCGTTTAAGGAGATCACGGTTGTCAGGAACAGGGCACAACCTCAAATCACTGTTTCCGGAAAAGCCCTGATCACGGCACAAGAGCTGAGGGTTTCACGAATTCACCTGAGCATCTCCCACGAGAAAAGGCACGCAGTGGCCGTTGTTATCCTGGAAGGGGACTAGGTTCCATGGCGCGTCATGCTATGGCACGGGTTCTTCATGTCTTCTCCATTGATCCATCCCATTCGCACGCCAGTGAACAGAGGAAAGTACCGTGAAATTCACCCATGTGAGCACGTCTCCTGATGCTACGTTCGCCCTGGCCAAACGGTTGGGAACACATCTTCACGGTGGTGAAATCATTCTCTTGAGTGGAGATCTGGGTGCGGGAAAAACCCTGTTCACCAGAGGGCTGGCAGACGGTGTACAACCTGGCCTCTCATCCGAAGTAGTCAGCCCGAGCTTTACCCTGGTGAATATTTATCAGGCGAGACTTGACATAATCCACGTAGATCTTTATAGGCTAGACTCTGATGAAATCTACACGCTCGGATTGGAAGATCTGATGGAGAGAGATCGTATCGTCGTGGTGGAATGGGCTGAACGTGCCCGGCAGTTCTTCACCGGGGACGTTGTGGAAATCACCATGAACTACCTGGATGAGACTACCCGGTCCATCACTGTTGAGACAAGCCTCCTGTCTCTGGCTGGGATACAGGATGAATTGACAGCATAATGCAGCAAAGAAAACTTCTTTCTCCGATGACCTGCTCACGGAAAAGAAAAACGACAGGCATCCCAGGCAAACGAGGTGAGAACGATGGCGATTATTGTCCAGAAATACGGAGGAACATCTGTTGGATCCATTGAACGGATCAAGTTTGTGGCTGAAAAGATTGCAAAGCGATACCGGGAAGGAAACCATATTGCCGTCGTTGTATCTGCGATGGCCGGAGAAACGGATAGACTCATCCGGCTCGCACAGGGGCTCTCTGAATCACCGCATCCACGGGAGATGGATGTTCTCGTATCCACAGGAGAACAGGTAACCATCGCTCTTCTCGCAATGGCGCTGTGGGATCTTAAGATACCGGTACGATCGCTGCTGGCCTTCCAGATCAATTTCCGGACTGACGATACCCATACCAAAGCACGGATTCTCGATATCGATGCTGATTCAATCCGAAGGATTTTCGATGCTGGAGAGGTCGCTGTTGTGGCCGGGTTCCAGGGAATCACTCCTGTCAGGGACATCACCACGCTGGGCAGAGGTGGTTCCGACACCTCAGCCGTAGCCTTGGCAGCCGTTCTCGGTGCAGAGCTCTGCGAGATTTACACCGATGTCGACGGCGTGTATACCTGTGATCCCAGCATCTGTGACTTGGCACGCCGCATGGACAGGATCTCCTATGATGAGATGCTCGAACTCGCATCGCTGGGGGCAAAGGTTCTCCAGACGAGATCCGTAGAATTTGCAAAGAAATACAACGTGCCGATCCTGGTGAAAAGCACTTTCTCAGATGCGGGAGGCACCCTGTGTACCAAGGAGGACACGGACATGGAAAAAGAAGTAGTCTCCGGAATCACCTACGATAGAAATGAAGCGAAGATCTCCATTATCGGCGTACACGACAAACCCGGCATCGCTGCCAGAATCTTCAGCAGTTTGTCCGAGAAAAACATCAATGTGGACATGATCATCCAGAACATGTCCGTCGACGGAAAGCTCGCTGACCTCAGCTTCACGGTCTCCAAGAACGATTACGAACGTGCCATGAAGATTGTGCGCGAACTCGTCGATGAACTCGGTGCTCAGGATATCATCGGCAACACCGGTATCGCCAAGATCTCCATTGTTGGCGTCGGTATGCGCTCCCATGCAGGTGTAGCCTCAAAGATGTTCGCAGCCCTTGCCAAGGTGGGAATCAATATCATGATGATATCAACTTCAGAGATCAAGGTGTCCTGTGTGATCGATGAAAAATTCATCGAGCTGGGAGTACGACAGCTCCACGAAACATTCGAGCTCGACAAGCGGGGAAACTCCCTTGAAAAGAGTTGAAATCCTCGATACCACCCTCAGAGATGGCACCCAATGTGAAGACGTGAGCCTCTCCCTCGAGGATAAATGCGCCATCGCCGGAAAGATTGACCAGCTTGGTCTGGAGTACCTCGAGGCCGGGTGGCCCGGCGCCAACCCTAAAGATGCTCGCCTGTTTGCCAGGCTCAGGGAGCTTTCCTTACCCCATGTAAAAATCATAGGGTTCAGCAGTACGTGCAGGCCCGGTACCCGTCCTGAAGATGACACCATGCTCCATGCCCTCATCGAAGCACAACCCCATGGTGCAACCATCGTGGGAAAATCCTGGGACTCTCATGTGAGGGGAAATGGCGGACTCGGGTGCTCTCTGGATGAAAACATCAGGATCATCACGGAGACCATCTCCTACCTGAAGACTGTCTTCCCCCTCGTGTTCTTCGATGCGGAACACTTTTTCGACGGGTTCAAAGATAACCCATCCTATGCCATAGCTGTGCTGAAGGCTGCGCGAGCCGGCGGTGCGACTAGACTGATCCTCTGTGACACCAATGGCGGCAGCCTCCCCTCGGAGATAACCTCCATCGTAAATGTACTGAAACCGGAACTGGAGTATCCCTTGGGTATTCACTGCCATAACGATGGGGAACTCGCGGTAGCGAACACCATTGCTGCTGTCCAGGCAGGCATCGATCACGTCCAGGGAACCATCAACGGCATCGGGGAACGGTGCGGAAATGCAAACCTGTGCTCCGTCATCCCGGCAATAGCCCTCAAACTTGGACACGACATCATTTCTCACGAGAAGATGCGGATGCTCAGTGAGATCTCCCTGTTCGTGGACGATGTGGCAAACCTTTCGCACAACAAACACCAGCCTTATGTCGGGAAATCGGCGTTCACGCACAAAGGCGGTGTTCACGTGAGTGCGGTGATCAACAATCCTTCAACCTACGAACACATCAGTCCCGAACTCGTTGGCAACCAGCGGCGAGTGCTGGTCTCAGAGCAGTCAGGCAGGAGCAACATCATCTACAAGGCTCGGGAGTTCAACATCGATCTCTCCAAGGATGAAACGACCGCCAATGAGCTTGTGAAGATCATAAAGGACCTCGAAAACTGCGGTTTTCAGTTTGAGGGAGCGGATGCCTCCCTGGAACTCCTCATGAAAAAGGCCATGGGGATGCACATGAGATACTTCAAGCTCAAGGGATTCAGGGTGAACACCGAGCGAAGGAGTGATGATACGGATCCTGTGTCGGAAGCCACCATCATGATCGAGGTTGACGGAAACATCGAGCATACCGCCGCATTGGGAAACGGCCCGGTAAATGCCCTTGACAGAGCCCTGAGAAAGGCCCTCGTGAAGTTCTATCCAAGCCTCCAGGAGATGGAACTCCTGGACTACAAAGTAAGGGTGATCTCTTCGCGACAGGGCACTGAATCTGTCGTTCGGGTCCTCATCGAGTCCGGTGACAAGAAAGACCACTGGAATACGGTGGGGGTTTCCAGTAACATTATGGAGGCATCGTGGATGGCCCTGGTCGACAGCCTTGACTATAAGCTCTACAAGGATTCAAAAGAATCCACCTCGTAGCATCAAAGCGTCAAGCCCGTACAAAGAGTTTCCGATACATACCTGTAGAACAGAAACGCTTCTCGAAGAAAAGAGGCAGGTATGTATCAACACGCTCAGAAGGTCGAGTTTCAGGGATTGAAAAAATGGTTGAAGCGAGGTGAATACATCCTTTCAACCATCGCTGATGATGGAACCATCTGGACCTACACGACGACGGCCCTGCCGATATTCGATTTCGGGACGACCAAGATCTTCCAGGCACAGGAATCCGGTATTGCCGAGGTACAGGGTGTGGAAAAAGGGGACGAGTTTTACTTCTCAATTCAGGGAATACGGGTTCTCAAGATTTACGACTACATCTTCTCGGAAGACCTCTGATTGCTGAAGAACGCCCTTAAAAAATCCTTTGATAAAGATCCGGCCTCCCCTCCTCACTCATCTGAAAATCAGACCAGTTCCCAGTGAGAGCAGCATCAGGCACATGATCCACAGCGGTATGAGGGATCGCGCCCGATCTTTCTGATATTGCCTGGTTTCCACGAGAATAAAGATGAGAACCGTGATGGCCACACCGCCCAGCGTGAATATATTCATACGGGAGGCGATGGCAAGACCCAGCCATATGCCAAGCGGAATAAAGAGGATGATCCACACCATGATGAATCCTGCATACCACAGCACCATCACGAAAAGAAATAATCAATCCATTCCTTATTAAGAAAATTTCGCTTTTCATACCGGTGGAGCATCAAAAACCATCATTACAATTAAGCTGTTGGGTATTCTCTTTTATTCTTGATATTTTTAGCCAGCCATGAGATAGGGGGGGATCAATTGAGCCAGTAGCTCAGTTGGTAGAGCATCGGACTTTTAATCCGGTGGTCGAGGGTTCGAGTCCCTCCTGGCTCACTGCTGTGTCCCCATCGTCTAGCCTGGCCTAGGACACCGGCCTTTCACGCCGGCAACAGGGGTTCGAATCCCCTTGGGGACGCCACCATGCTGCTGGGCAGTCACAACTACACGTGACTGCCTTTCCCTTCATCCAGAGGCTTTCATTCTTCCTTTCAGGGGGCGATCACGTGATTGCCCCCGAAGGTTATTCCAGAACAGACCATGGACAAACCTCGCACCCACCCATGTCTTCCCGTGACGGGTGAGGGGAGTCCAAGGAAAGGAGGTCACAAGGAGTGTTCTGCGTCCTGTCCTCGTATGATGCAGGAAAAGACATCGACCAGTTCCGGATCAAGGACGTTACCCTTCATGGATTCTAGCATCTCCAGAGCTTTGCTCCCGTGATAGGCATTCCGGTACGGTCTCTTGGTGGTAAGCGCATCGTAGATATCTGCAACGGCGACAATCCTGGCTTCAACGGGGATCTCTTCTCCACGCAGCCCCGCAGGATAGCCTTTCCCGTCGTAGCGTTCGTGGTGCGCCAGGATAATGTTCACAATGATACCCGACAATCGGGCCTGTCGGGCAACATCGGCACCCCACAGGGGATGGTTGTGCACGATGTGGATCTCGGCATCATCGAGGGGTCCTTCGTTATTCAGGATGCTCTCAGCCACACCGATCTTGCCGCAATCGTGGAGCCAGCTCCCGTAGCGAATTGCCGTGCTGATGTGTGGGGAAAGAGAGAGCTTCTCTGCAATCAGAAGCGCATACTTGGCAACGCGTTCAGAATGCCCCCTCGTGTAGGGATCCTTGAGTTCAAGAGCGTGCACCAGGGAACGCATGGTGGCATCATCTCCCCTGATGATGGACTTGATCAGCCCGTAGCGTTTGAGGGCATCTTCCACCAGGGCGATGAGCTGGGAATTCTCCCAGGGTTTCACGACAAATCTGAAGACCTCAACCCTGTTGATGGCCTCCAGCGCTGTTTCCAGATCGGCGAACCCGGTCATGAGGATTTTCACCGTATCCGGGGACAGTGATTTCACCTTCGTGAGAAGCTCCATTCCCTGCATGCCCGGCATGTGGTTGTCTGCAACCATCACAGCGATTTCATGGGTATGGACAAGGTCAAGCGCCTCACTGGCATCACATGCCGTCAGAATCTCGATACCCTTCTCGGCGAAAATACTCGAGATGAGATCCAGAACATGCTGTTCATCATCGACAAAAAGGATCTGGCCTGCCATGCTATTTGTCTTCTTCGACCTTTCACCTCAAAATATTAACCTGTCTCGAGACAGGTTGCAGGGAAGAACATCCCGTTTCATCCTATTTTATAACAACCTTTTTTTACGTAATTTTTCAAGGGCTCCTTTTCAAAAGCCAGGGATTCTATCGGAGTAGATCGAAGGGCTTCCTGGTTTTACTCCCATTGTCGAGGGAGGCAGATAGACTTCAGTGGAACTGGAACTTCGGGTATGGTACTATCCATTTATGCCCGATATCGGCGAGGTAGTACTCATCTCCATTCAGAATAAGGCCTCTGCATATGCACGGATAGAAGGAATCGAATCTGACATCAAGCCCAGGTGGTACCAGGTTCGTCTGCTCTTTCTGGGGTTCCCCCCCCAAGCGACAACCTGGATTCTCAAAAGAGAGTACCTCGACGGTGCACCCTTCACCATGAAAGAGATCCCCATTCAGATTACTCCGCTGAAAAGGCCTGGAGGCTATCATGAGGCCACGGAACAGAAGCGAGAACCGGAACAGGATCACACAGATAGTCCAGGCACCACACGTGGCGGGGTCATCTCCATGGATTCGGTCCGCGCAAAGAAAAAGAAGAACCCTCCAAAGAAATGATCGTTTCAAACGTGACGCCGAGGCACCTCAGCGCTCCATGAAGAACGAGAAAAGCTTTACCAGCTAGAGGGGGTGTTGCGTTCCAGGAACTTCCGATATCCCGTCACCGCATCCTTAGTGCATTGTCCCGGGAATGATTCCTTGATGAATCAAAGTTGATGACAATGGAGAACATCATGTGATATATCCGCTTCCGTAACATGGAAAACCATCCCTCTCGTGCGAAAAGATCGTTTGCAGGGATTCTTTTCTCATCAAACCCTGTGATCCCGGTCAGAGATGCTGCACGCAAGAGGCCTGTTCAGCACTGCAAGGGAACTCAATTCCTCCTGATTCCCAAAAAAGAGGTCATGGCGGTGAAACGCTCCTTCACACACGGGGATCTCGTAAAAACCGAGCTGACCGATCGCCTGCTGACGGGGAGAAACGCACTGATTGAGGGACCGGGGATCAGCCAGTCATCGTTGGCATTTGAGGCTGGAAAATGGCCGCTCCAGACGGTTCTGACGTCATTGATGTGTATTAAAGTCGCACTAGTGGATTGCCGATAGTCAATAGGAAGGTGAAACATGGCAAACGAGCGCATTGGCGAACAATTGGTAAAAAACGCACTCATCTCCCCAGAGCAGCTTCTTGACGCCCAGAAGGCTCAGAAAATTTCGGGAACACGCCTGGGCTCTCAACTCGTGAAGCTCGGGCACATCACCGAGGAGCAACTGGTTGAATTCCTGGGGAAACAATACCGTCTGCCCTCGGTGCTCCTGAAAAATGTCAATTCATCCAACGATGCGATCAAGCTCATCCCCCTCAACGTGGTGCAGAAATACAACGCCATCCCCTTTGAACGCAATGGGTCTACGCTCAAGGTCGCCATGACCGACCCTTCCAATATTTTCGCTGTGGATGACCTGAAGTTTCTCACCGGCTACAGCATCGAGGTCTATGTCACCTCGGAGGAGTCACTGAAATGGGCCATCGACAACTTCTATGACCAGAGCGCCTCACTGGATGAAGCCCTGGGGGACATGGAAGACTTTCCCGGATCTGTGGAGGTGGCTCTTGAGGGAGACGAGGTCGCGGTGGGCGACCTTGAAAAAGAGGCTGATCAGGCACCGGTCATCAAACTGGTGAACCTGACCCTGGTGGATGCCATCAAGAAAGGTGCCAGTGATATTCACATGGAGCCGTATGAAAAATTCATGCGCATCAGATTCCGCCTCGACGGTCTTCTTTACGAGGCCATGAAACCACCGGTACGGCTGAAGAACGCACTTGTGTCCCGTATCAAGATCATGGCCAAGCTCGACATTGCAGAGCGGAGGCTTCCACAGGACGGCAGGATCAAGCTGAGAATTCAGGGTGGCAAGGAAGTAGAGTTCAGAGTTTCGGTTATGCCCACCCTCTACGGCGAAAAGGTCGTCATGAGGATTCTCGACAAATCAAGCCTTCAGCTCGACATGACCAAGCTCGGGTTTGAAGAGGATGCGCTGAAGAATTTCAAGGAAGCAATCTACAAACCCTGGGGCATGGTCCTCGTTACCGGACCGACTGGCTCTGGAAAGACCACGACACTCTATTCCGCCATTTCCGAACTCAACAAGATCGATTGTAATATCTCCACTGCCGAAGACCCGGTCGAGTTCAACCTTGCCGGCGTCAATCAGGTGCAGATGCACGAGGAGATCGGACTCACCTTTGCGTCGGCCCTGAGGTCCTTTCTGAGGCAGGATCCGGACATCATCCTCGTGGGAGAGATCCGTGATTTCGAGACGGCCGAGATAGGCATCAAGGCTGCGCTTACCGGACACCTCGTTCTCTCTACCCTGCACACGAACGATGCACCCTCCACCGTGAACAGGCTCCTGAACATGGGGGTCGAACCCTTCCTGGTGGCCTCCTCGGTGAACCTCATTGTTGCGCAGAGGCTCGCACGCAAGGTGTGTCCCCAGTGCAAAACCGAGGACGATATTTCCGTCGAAACGCTCGTTCAGATGGGTATGGATGAAGAACTCGCAGGGAAGACCACCTGTTTTAGGGGCACAGGTTGCTCAATGTGCGGGAATACGGGCTACAAGGGGAGAATCGCTCTGTATGAAGTGATGCCTGTTATTGAGGATATCAAGGAATTGATCCTCATGGGTGCATCGGCAACCGAAATCAAGAACACTGCCATGTCCCAGGGAATGAAATCATTGCGTCAGAGCGGTCTCACCAAGGTTGCAGAGGGAGTCACGTCCGTTGCAGAAATTCTGAGAACCACCATGGCAGACTAACGAAGGAGGCACTCCTTGGAACAGAGTATCTATGATCTCCTCAAGGTAATGGTTGAAAAAGGGGCTTCAGACCTGCATGTCACCACGGCATCACCCCCTCAGATTCGGGTCAGGGGCCAGCTCTATCCCATGGATGCCCCGATCCTGGATCCGAAAACAACAAGGGAACTGCTCTATGCAATCCTCACCGAGGCCCAGAAGCATAAGTTCGAGGAAGAACAGGAGCTCGATCTGTCTTTCGGCATCAAAGGGGTTGCCCGTTTCCGGGTGAATATCTTCATCCAGCGCGGCGCTCTCGCTGGAGTCTTCAGAATGATCCCCTTTGAGATCCTGCCCCTCGAGACCCTTGGTCTTCCGGGCAACATCGGAAATCTCACGGGGCTGCCTCGAGGTCTCGTCCTGGTGACAGGACCCACCGGATGCGGAAAATCAACCACATTGGCGGCGTTTCTCGACAAGATCAATGTCGAACGTCATGACCACATCGTGACCATCGAGGATCCCATCGAATTCGTCCACAAGCACAAGGGATGCATCGTCAACCAGAGAGAGATCGGCGCAGACACCAAGAGCTTCACGAATGCCCTGAAATACATCCTCCGTCAGGATCCCGACGTAGTGTTCATCGGTGAGATGAGAGACCTGGAAACCATGCAGGCCTCCCTCACCATCGCAGAAACAGGGCACCTCGTCTTTGCCACGTTGCACACCAACTCCGCCGTACAGACCGTGAACCGCATCGTCGATGCATTCCCAGCCCACCAGCAGTCTCAGATCAGGGCCCAGCTGGCGTTCGTTCTCGAGGCGGTCATTGCGCAGCAGCTTGTTCCAAGGCTCGATGGGAAAGGCAGAGTCCTGGCATCTGAATTCATGCTGTCCACACCGGCCATCAGAAATCTCATCCGTGAAGACAAAATCCACCAGATCTATTCGCAGATGCAGGTGGGTCAGACTAAGCATGGGATGCAGACCATGAACCAGTCTCTCCATTCGCTCTTTGTGAGGAAGCTCATTTCTTTTGAGAGCGCCATCGGCAGATCCATCGATCCTGAGGAGCTCCGGCAGATGATCTCGTCGCAGAACCTGCAGCGCCCCGGGGCAAACCTACGAGAGAGGAGATAACACATGGCCGTGTTCGTATGGGAAGGGAAACTCGCCAACGGGAGCATACGAAAGGGTGAGATTGAGGCGGATAGCAAGGCTGCAGCAGGAATGCTCCTGAAACGACAGAGGATCCTGCCGACCAAGATCAAGGCAAAAGCCAAGCAGATAACCCTCTTTGAACAGCGTATCAAGACCAAGGACATCGTGATCTTCACCCGGCAGTTCTCAACCATGATCAATGCAGGGCTGCCGCTTGTCCAGTGCCTGGAAATACTCTCCGGCCAACAGCCGAATCCCACATTCAAGAAGATTATTTCCCAGATAAAACAGGATGTCGAAGGAGGAAGCACCTT
>DSBG01000008.1 GCA_011046135.1 Deltaproteobacteria bacterium | reverse complement strand
TAAACGTACCATCATCACCTCCTGGAAATCAAGTCGATTTTTTTAGTACGCTCCACCAAGACCAATCTCAGGGCCGAGACATCGTGCAGCCTGATACATTCAGGGCGACTGGATTGTGGCCGTTCGGAACCGCTCGCGCAGTGGGATATCTGTGGGTGAAAAAAGACGGGGTCGAGCCTGCCTGATCTCTCCGCCTCAGATGCGCACTCTTGCCTGCTCGTGAGAAGCCCCACTAGCTTTACTTACCCAACGACCCTCCTCGTGACTGGTTTCTTTTACTCATACACCTTTTCTTCAACATCAGAAGCATTAAGCGCATCCTGTTCCACGTCACGCACATCCTCTTTGGAGATAACCTTGTGGAATTCTTTGTACCACTCGTTCTGGATGATAAGCTGCATAATCTCGTTGGTCCCCACCCAGATCATGGCGAGCCTGATGTCCCGCACGATCCTCTCCAGGGGATAGACGTTGGTGTAGCCGATTCCCCCGACGACCTGCATAGCGTTGTTTGCGATCTCCCAGGCCGCCTCGGTCACAAACTTCTTGCTCTGGGAAACCATTCTGCGGACCCGGTTCGGATGAACCCTGCCGGAATCAACGGCAAGGCAGGTGCTGTACACCATGGATCGTGCCGCATCGAGGAGCATCACGGCATCGGCCACTTTGAATCCAACTGCCTGGAAACCCTGTATGGGCATGCCGAAGGCCTTGCGCTTCGAGGTGTAGCGTGTGGCGATCTCGATGGCCGGCCGGACCGATCCCAGGGTCATTGCCGCTGTTCCCAGTCGTTCGGGGATCATCATGCGGACAAACACATCGAAACCACCATTGACACCATTGAGCGCAAAGCGCTCGGGGACCCTGACATCCTTCAGAATGAGCCTCCCTGCGCCTCCCCCCCGGACACCCATGAGACCATAGAGATACTTCGTTTCCACCCCTTCGGTCCTGGGGACAATGAAGGCCGTCATACGTCGGTGGGGCGGCGCATCCGGATCGGTCACCGCGTAGATGAGAAACCAGTCTGCGCCCTCTGCCCCGACGATGAACCGTTTCTGTCCATTGATGATCCAGTCGTCTCCATCCTTGCGGGCATAGGTGGTAGCTCCGAAAAAATCAGATCCGCCGCGGGGCTCTGTCAGACCCTCTGCGGCAAAGGTCTCCCCCTTGAGCAGAGGCACGACAACGCTCTGCTTAAGTTCGTCCGGCCCGAATGCACAGATCGCATCGCACACGATGTCAGCGCCCACTCCCCACAGGCAGGCAAGGGAATAGCTCGCCACCCCCACCTCCTCGGCAACGATGCCGTCCTCAACCCAGCCGAGACCTCGTCCTCCGTATTCTCTGGGAATCCTGATTCCGAGAAGATTTCTCTTTCCGGCCTCCCTGAGGTACTCGTGAGGAAACTGGACCTTCTCGGCATCCATGTCCAAAATCAGCTCCCTGGGGACCCATTTCGTAAATGCACGCGCCTCATCCCTGAGGTTCTTCTGAGACTCAGTCATGATAAAATCGAACATATGCCACCTCCGGTAGATGATTCCTCGTCCACTATCCATTCACTGCATCATTTCTGTCAAGACTCTTTCCCTTGCAGCGCAGAAACAATCAGGATACATGATTCTCAAACGTGCTCGCTCACGGGAAGAGAAGGGCCTGGCAACAGAAGAAAACTATTGAAGCCTAGAAGGATCTATTCATGATGAACCCGACCATCAAGGGATACCTCAGCGTGCTGAGCGCCGCCCTCCTGTGGGCCTCATGCGGCACAGCAGGAAAGGCCCTCTTTAACGCAGGCATGTCTCCTTCCCTCCTCGTGCAGACACGCGTGACGCTCTCCGCAATGATCCTCTTAACACTCTTTGCCATCAGAAGACCCTCGCTCCTGAGAATAACGCTTGGTGACATCAAGCACCTGGCTATTTTCGGCGCGCTGTTTCTGGCTCTGATGCAGCTCTCCTACTTCATTGCCATCAGCAAGATCCATGTTGCTGCGGCAATCCTCCTGCAGTACCTCGCCCCTGTTCTGGTTGCCTGCTACTCGTTCCTCTTCTGGAGGGAGCAGGTCACCAGGGTCAAGATCCTTGCCCTCTTTCTGTCCGTTTCAGGGTGCTACCTGGTGGTGGGGGGGTATGACATCAACCTCCTCAGGTTGAATCACGCCGGGATCATCTGGGGTGTCATCTCTGCCCTCGCCTTCGCGTCGACCACGCTGCTGGGAGAAAAGGTGCTGCACCGCCACAATCCCTGGACGGTTCTGACCTACGGATTCCTCTTCTCCGCAATGTCCCTGAATCTCCTCTTCCGGCCCCTTGGCATCCTTTCTCAGTCATATTCGGCATTACAATGGACAGCCATCCTCTACATCGTGATCTTCGGCACCCTGATCCCCTTCGGGCTGTACCTCACCGGAGTGAACTTCCTGCGTTCCACGCGTACCATCATCGCGGCGACACTGGAGCCCATCTCAGCTGCATTCATGGCCTTTATCCTCCTGTCAGAGGCGTTCGAGCCCCTCCAGATCCTCGGGGGGATCTCGGTGATACTCGCCATCATCCTCCTCCAGCGGGAACGGGAGCTCGATGAACTCAGCCCGGAGATGATCCGCAATAGAAAACCTTGACGAACTCTCCTCGAACAGCAGCATTGTTCAGAACTCACCAGTGTCCGGCGAAGACCCCCCCACGACCTCATATGCTTCTGGAGACGTATCAGCCTGAGATCATTACGGTTTCATTTTATCGGCCCTTGAACCTTCTCTGGCGAATACGGGAACTATTTTTTTCTTGACAGAAAATATCATTTGTATAAGAATCATTTCTACACTAATTATTTGTATAGGAACTATTTCAGATGAAACCCCTTCACCCAGAAAAAAACGCCTCCCCCTCTCATAAGGAGAGCGGGGACGAAGAATCCGTCGACTTCCAACGACCGGCAACCGACGAGGAGATCTCACAGATTCTGCTCGCACAGCAGCTGGGAGTTCCCTCTATCGATCCTCTCGGGAAGACCGACGAGGGCATATCCTACGAGGTCTACAGCCTCAGAATTCTCATGGCGCTGCGCCGTATCATGCATTTCATGGACAGCTACTCCCGGCAGCTTGCCCAGGAGTTTCAGATCACCGGGCCGCAGCTCATTTGCCTGTATGCCATCGTGAAAACCAGCCCCATTACCCTGTCCGAACTCGGAAAGCGGGTAAGCCTCACCCCGAGCACGGCCAACGGGATCGTGGACAGACTTGAGCAGAAAGGGCTGATACAGCGGGAACGGACACATTCCGATCGCCGCAAGGTCCTGATCACTGCCACGGAGAAAGGGAAAACGATCAGCGAGAAGGCGCCTCTTCCCCTCCAGGGAAGGCTCATGCAGGCAATCTCAGAACTCCCTGAACTGGAGCAGGTCTCCATTGCCCTGTCTTTGGAGAGAATCCTTGAAATGATGGAGGAGACAACAGAGAGAGATGAGCCTTAGGCCCAGAAACCGGTCGACATGGACTGTGCATCAGCGAGGCTACACCCCCCTGTCAGGCTGAATAGGTGAACGTCCTATGTTCCCCATTATGTGCATGAGAAGAAATCATACGAGAAAGGCAAACTAATGAAAGAGAAAATCGTTGTCAAGGATCTCTACAAGATCTTTGGCCCCCGCCCCAAGCATGCACTAACCATGCTCAAATCAGGGGTTTCGAAAGACGAACTTATGGAGAAGACCGGGCACGGTGTGGGAATTGCCGACGTGTCCTTTCATGTCAACGAGGGAGAGATCCTCGTGGTCATGGGTCTCTCGGGCAGCGGCAAGTCAACCCTGGTTCGCTGCATCAACCGCCTCATCGAACCCACAGCGGGAAAGATCTTCCTGGAGGATATCGAGATCACCGCACTGACAAAGAAAGAACTCCGGGAAGTCCGTCAGAGGCGGTTTGGCATGGTGTTCCAGCACTTCGCGCTCTTTCCCCACCGCAGCGCCCTGAAAAATGTGGAGTATGGCCTGGAGATACAAAAAGTCGATCTAGCACAACGGAGAGAGAAGGCCATGCAGGCCCTTGAACAGGTGGGCCTCAAAGGGTGGGAGAATTCATACCCGTCCCAGCTCAGCGGTGGCATGCAGCAGCGGGTGGGACTTGCCCGGGCACTGGCCCTCGATCCCGACATCATGCTCATGGACGAGGCATTCAGCGCCCTCGATCCCCTCATCAGGCGCGATATGCAGGATGAACTGCTCACACTCCAGGACAAGATGCACAAGACCATCATCTTCATCAGCCATGATCTGGACGAGGCCCTCAAACTCGGAGACAGGATCGTCCTCATGATGGACGGCATGATCATCCAGGAGGGAACAGCGGAAGAGATCCTCGCCCACCCTGCAAACGAGTATGTCCAGAAGTTCGTCGAAGATGTGAACCTTTCCAAGGTGCTCACCGCCGAGACGGTCATGAAAAAGCCCGGAGAGGTAGCGAGCTACGCCTATGATGGCCCGAAGGCCGCCCTGTGGAAGATGAAGCAGGCAGGAATCTCGAGCATCTTTGTTCAGCACAAAAACAAACTCGTAGGTATTGTCTCTGCCGACGATGCATCCGAGGCCCTGAAAAAGGGGGAAATGAATCTGAAGAACATCATAAACACGGATATCACCAAGGTATTGCCAGCCACGCCTGCCTTAGAACTGTTCACCCTCCTTGGGGAGAACAGCCCTCTGGCAGTGGTGGATGAAGACGACCGCCTCAAGGGGGTCATTATCAGGGGAGCGCTGCTTGCAGCACTTTCCGAGGGAGCACAGAACAATGGATCTGTTTAGGATACCTGTTGGAAGGGTGATCGAACTGGGACTCGATCTGATAACCGAGCACCTGTCATTCGCCACCAAGGCCTTCTCAGGCATAACCGAAAGCGGCATCCGAATCCTGGTGGATGCCATGATGTTTTTTCCGCCATGGGCCCTCATTGCTATCTTTTCTGTCCTGGCCTGGACACTCAGCAGGAAAAAATCCGTGGCGCTCTTTACCCTGATGGGGTTCTTCCTGATCTGGAACATGGGGCTGTGGTCTCCCACGGTGAGCACTATCGCCCTGGTGCTCATCGCCACCCTCATCGCCATGATCATCGGTCTGCCCATGGGTATCCTGGCAGCCCTGAGCAGAGGAGCGTATCGGGTCATCATGCCGATCCTGGACGTGATGCAGACCCTACCGGCCTTTGTGTACCTCATTCCTGCCATCCCGTTCTTCGGGCTTGGAGCTGTGGGGGCGATTTTTGCGACGGTGATCTTCTCCATGCCGCCCGCCATACGGCTCACCTGCCTGGGCATCAAACAGGTGCCGGTGGAAATGATCGATGCCGCGGACGCCTTTGGCAGCACCACGGCACAGAAACTCTTCAAGCTCCAGCTCCCCATGGCGACCCCCACCATCATGGCAGGGATAAACCAGACCATCATGCTTGCCCTTTCCATGGTGGTCATTGCAGCGATGATCGGAGCAGGAGGACTCGGGGGTGAGGTCTGGAAGGCCATCCAGCGGCTGGAAGCGGGACGTGGTTTCGAGGCAGGCATCGCCATTGTGATCGTGGCAATGGTCCTCGATCGCATCATGCAGCGCCTCGGCGGAAAGAAAGAACCCGTTTAGACGCACTGATGCGTCTGAACCAGAGAAACAGCAAAAAGAATAAACACGAGAAAGGAGTATACCATGAAAAAGTTATCATTCATTGTACTGGGTTTGGCGTTGATGTTCTTGCTGGGGTTCACCCCCGGTGCGTACGCGGCAAAGGGAAAGGTGAAGATCGCCTATGTCGAGTGGTCCTGTGCCGTGGCAAGCAGCAACGTGGCAATGGCTGTGCTCAAAGAGAAGATGGGCTATGACGCTGAGGCCATTTCGGTAAGCGCCGCAGTGATGTGGCAGTCCGTTTCCACCGGGGATGCCGATGTCATGACCACGGCGTGGCTCCCCGTGACTCACGGCCACTACCTCGAAAAGGTACAGGACAAGGTGGTGGACCTCAAAGCCAACTGCGAAGGGGCCGGCATCGGACTGGTGGTTCCCACGTACGTCACCATCGACTCCATCGGCCAGATGAATGAGCATGCCGCCAAGTTCGACGGAAAGATCATCGGGATCGACCCTGGCGCAGGGATCATGAGCAAGACCGAGAAGGCCATCAAAGACTACGGTCTGACCAAGATTACACTCATGGAGAGTTCCGGGGCCATGATGACCGCAGTGCTCCAGGACAAGATCAAGAACAACGAGTGGGTCGCGGTCACCGGGTGGACCCCCCACTGGAAATTCGCCCGGTGGGATCTGAAGTATCTCGAGGATCCCAAGGGTGTCTACGGAGGAGCGGAAGAGATCCATACCATTGTGAGGAAAGGCCTGGACAAGGACATGCCCGAAGTCTACGCGTTCCTGAGCAAGTTCCACTGGACCCTTCCGGATATCGGACAGGTTATGGGGTGGAATGCGGACGGGGCCGACCCGTACGATTCTGCAAAGCGCTGGATCAATGAGAATCCGGATAAGGTCAACGCCTGGTTGAAATAATCATCCACCACTCATGTGGGGATGAACACAGCTTTCCTTGAAATCGCAGCAGCCGTCAGTCATGGCGGTTGCTGCTTTTTTTGCCGGGCGCAGCTCTTGTTTTAAGAGGATTCACCCGAACACGGGATCATACACCCTTCCTGGCACCCTACTTCATGCACCCGGTCTTTTCGTGCAGAATGTAGCCTAAGTGGCATCTTCTCCGCTTTTTCAAATCATACTTTATTCTTGACACGCTGGAAGTGCCCCCCTATACTTTTTTTCCTTCTATTCATGCACTAGAAGGACTTGTGGCGGAAGGTTTTCTGCCAATCCGGCCACACATCACATCTCGTCATAGAGAAGGGGGTTCACGTATGAAACTGGTGAAGTGTTTTGTTGTTGTGTGCGGACTCTTGAGCATTCTTGCACCATCATCCGTACTGGGAGAATCCGGTACGGTGGTAATCGGTCTCCAGGGACCGATTACCGGGGCATGGGCCTATGAAGGCCAGATGGCAAAACAGTCCTGCGAAATTGCAGCTGAGCTGATCAACAAGAAGGGCGGTATCCTCGGTGGAAAAATGATCGAGCTGAGGGTGGTCGACGATGCGGGAGAGCCAAAAACCGGAGCCCTTGCAGCGCAGAAGCTGGTGGGACAGAAAGACGTGGTGGCAGCGGTGTCGACCTATGGATCATCGGTGTGCGAACCTGCTTCGAACATCTACGAGCGATTCAAAAAGGTCAACATCGGCTACGGGGTGACCGCAGTCCGCCTGACGCAGAGAAACTTCACGTATTTCTTCCGGACCTGTGGCAGGGATGACTCCCAGGGACAGTTCTTTGCCGACTTTATACCGAAGAAGTTCAATGCCACACGTATCGCCATCATGCACGACAATACCGCCTTCGGAAAGGGCCTGGCCGAAGATACGAAGCGTGCCTTGGAGCCCATGGTTGCATCCCGGGGAATCCAAATCGTCTACTACGACGCCATTACTCCCGGGGAGCGCGATTTCCGGGTACCCCTGACCAATCTGCGGGAAAGCAAGCCAGATGTCTGGTACTTCACCGGGTACTATGCCGAGGCTGCACTGCTCGTGAGTCAGGCCCGGTCCATCGGTATTACCTGTCCCTTCATCGGAGGAAATGCAGCGATCAACGATGAGTTCGTCAAGATAGCGGGCATCGATATCGCCAAGGGATGCTACATGACGAACGAGCCGTTGCCGGGGGACCTGCCTTATCAGGAGGCCCGTGAATTCCTCGCTTCCTACAGGGACAGGTTCGGCGAAATTCCTTCGAGCCCGTGGCCGATCTATGCGGCCGATGCCCTGAACATCATCGCCCATGCAGTGGACAAGACCGGGTCGACCGATTCGGGTGTACTTGCAAAATACCTCAGAGACGAGGTCAACGGTGTTCCGGGGATCACCGGACCCATCGGATTCACGGATCAGGGAGACCGCGAAGGCGTGCCGTTTTATCTCTATGTTGTTGACGAGAAAGGAAACATTGTCGTTTCCCGGTAGGCACCCGTAGAGAGAACAGACAACACGAGATCACATGCACATATTCCTGGAGCAGCTCATCAACGGGCTCACGATCGGCTCATTCTATGCGCTCATTGCGCTCGGATATTCCATGGTCTATGGAATTTTGAAGCTGATCAACTTCGCCCACGGTGATTTCTTTACCCTCGGCTCGTATCTAGGATATACCGTGCTCGTCTTCGGGGTAGCTGCCAGTACCACCCATTTCGGATTGTGGGGCGGGCTGATGGTGGCGATGACGATCGCTGCCGTCAGCCTTGCCATCGTGGGTATCGTTGTGGAGCGGCTGGCATACCGCCCCGTCTATCCAGCAGGCAGACTTCCAGCCGTGGTATCGGCTCTTGGTGCGTCAATATTCCTGCAGAACGCCATCATGGTGATCTGGGGACCCCGATACCAGGCCTATCCATCCTCACTCATCCCCAACGTGCATCTCCAGATCGGCGACATCCACCTCTCCGTGCTGCAGCTCCTGATCCTTGTCCTCTCCTTCTTCCTCATGGGTATGCTGTTTTTCATCGTTCAGAAGACAACCTTCGGGGCAGCAATCAGGGCAACGGCCCTTGACCGGAAAACAGCCTCTCTCATGGGAATCAACATCAACAAGGTCATCTTCTTCGTCTTCACCCTGGGTCCCGCCCTGGGGGCCATGACCGGAATCATGGTGGGCATGTACTACCGGCAGATCAGCTTCACCATGGGCTGGAACTACGGGCTGAAAGCCTTCACCGCATCTGTCCTCGGCGGCATCGGGAACATCCCCGGTGCCATGGTGGGCGGCCTTCTCCTGGGCGTGCTTGAAATGCTCGGTGCGGCCTATATCTCCACTGCGTGGAAGGACGTGTTCGTCTTCCTGATCCTGATCCTCGTGCTCATCTTCAGGCCCACCGGGATCCTGGGTGAAAAAGTGGCGGAAAAAGTGTAGCTGCAATGGAACTTCGTCAACAGAACAATCAGAGACGTCTCCTGGACTTCGGCCACCCGCAGATCGTTCTTATCGTCTCTGCGTTCATCCTCTACCCTTTTTTTGTGAGCGACTATCTCATCGACATCGCCTTCTTCTTCGGGATCTATGCGCTGCTGGGCCTGAGTCTCAACATCGTCCTGGGAGAAGTGGGGCTCTTCGATCTCGGCCATGCCGGATTCTATGCCATCGGAGCCTACACCACGGCTATCCTCAATACCAGGTACGGAGTGCCAATTCTCGTCCTGCTGCCCGTGAGCGCCATTGCCGCGGGTCTGTTCGCCTACCTCGTCTGTTCGCCCATCATCCATCTTCAGGGCGACTACCTCCTCATCGTCACGCTCGGCATGGGAGAGATCGTACGGCTCGCGCTGATCAACAACCCCTTCGATCTCACCGGAGGACCCAACGGGGTGTTTGGCATCGATTTTCCCTCGCTGGGAACCTGGTTTGTCATCGATTCCTCCATCAAATACTACTTCTTGATCTGGATCGTGGTGGCATTGAGTATCGTGGGGCTTACCAGGCTCCAGCAGTCTCGAATCGGGCGGGCATGGAACTACATCCGTGAAGATGAAATAGCTGCCAAGGCGAGCGGGGTGGACGTGAGGTCGTTCAAGCTGCTCGCCTTCATCCTGGGTGCGGGGCTTGCGGGCGTCGCGGGCAACATCTATGCGAGCAAGCTCATGTGTGTTTCACCGGAGAGCTTTACATTCTGGGAATCCTGCCTCATGTTCTGTATCGTACTCATCGGCGGCATGGGTTCCATCCCCGGGGTGATCATCGGGGCGGCATTCATCAGCCTGTTCCCCGAGATATTCAGGCCGTTTGCCATGTATCGGATGCTTGTATTCGGATCTGCCATGATCCTCATGATGATGTTCCGACCAGGGGGAGTCTGGCCACGGAAACGGGGAGCCGTGTCGTTTACGTCCCTCTTGAGCACCAACGGGAGAGAGCATGGCTAAGGCCCAAGCCCGCAGTGATAAACCCCTTGTCCTGGAAACGACATGTCTCACGAAGCTCTTCGGGGGCCTCACCGCGGTAAACGAGTTCGATCTCTCAGTCCACAAGGGGGAGATCCTGAGCCTCATCGGGCCTAATGGCGCGGGCAAGACAACGGTATTCAATGTGGTGACCGGTATCTACACTCCTGAAAAGGGAGCGGTCATCTTCAGGGGAATACCCATTACAGGGAAAAAACCACACCAGATCGTGACCTCCGGAATTGCGCGGACCTTTCAAAACATCAGGCTGTTTCCCGACATGACCTGTCTGGAAAATATCATGGCTGGTCAGCACTGCAGGAGCAGAGCCGGAGTGATCACCTCGATTTTCAGGTTTGCTGCTCAGCGGAAAGAAGAGAAGCGGATCCAGGAGCAAGCCGAGTTCCGACTGAGGCAGGTCAACCTTTCACGGGCGCACGGTGAGCTCGCGAAAAATATCCCCTACGGCTCTCAGCGCATGCTCGAGATCGCCCGTGCCCTTGCATCTGAGCCCACGCTCGTGGTCCTGGACGAACCGAGCAGCGGGCTGAATACCAGAGAGACCAGGGACCTGATGACCTTTCTCCAGACGCTCATCGCGCAGGAGGACATCACCATCCTGCTCATCGAACACGACATGAACGTGGTCATGGGGATCTCCGACTGGGTCGTTGTGATGGACGAAGGCAGAAAGATCGCAGAGGGAATTCCCGAAGATATCTATCAGAACCAGCGGGTTATCGAGGCCTACCTGGGCAAGGACGACGACGAGGAATACTGAAAACCATGAACTCCCTTCTGAGCATTGAGAATCTCCACATCTCCTATGGGTCTATCGAAGCCATCAAGGGCATCTCCCTGGAGCTGGACAAGGGGGAGATCGTCACGGTGCTCGGTGCCAATGGAGCCGGAAAGTCGACACTGCTCCAGGCTGTCTCGGGGCTTATGCCCATCAGGAGCGGAACGGTTCGCTACCGCAATGAGGTGATCAACAGAATCCCCCCGTATGAGATCGTGCTCAAGGGGATCTCCCTCTCTCCTGAAGGCAGGAAGGTGTTCTCAACCCTGACTGTTGATGAAAACCTCAATCTAGGCGCATTTACCAGAAGGAAGAAGAAGGTCGAGGTCTTTGAAGCCAAGCAGCGGGTGTTTTCCCTGTTCCCGATCCTGAGGAAACGGAACAGACAGCTTGCGGGAACGCTCTCGGGAGGTGAACAGCAGATGCTTGCCATCGGGAGGGCCCTCATGAGCACACCACAGCTCCTCCTCCTGGATGAACCGTCACTGGGGCTTGCACCCATTCTCGTGAAGCAGATTTTTGACATTATTCAGGAAATCAACCAGCAGGGCACATCCATCCTCCTGGTGGAGCAGAATGTTCACAAGGCCCTGAACATTGCGACGAGGGGATATGTGCTCGAAAACGGCAGCATCTCTGCTTCTGGCCCAGCCGCTGAATTGAAATCCGACACGCGGATACAGGAGGCATACCTCGGAGGAACGGCCTTAAAGAGAAAACGCGCCCCGTCAGGGATTGAGGAAAAACCAAGCTAGGGACTTCTCTGCTCTTGCCTGCTCCATCCAGATGCGTACGCGCTTCGATTCTCTCCATCTCTGCGTGCTGTCCGTACCAGAAGCCCTCATGCGTTTTTTTCAGCACGAACCAGAAGAAAATCAAGCTGCCCCGTGAGCCTGTCCGCACGGGTCAGCCTCACGGTGATGATCTCGCCTACCGCAACGTTCTGTTTCTTCGATCGTCCCTTCTTTTGCCCCCCTGTGATCCTGCCCCTGTTCGCCGAAGGAATAAGTCCTCCGACAGGGGGATCCAAGACCTCTACGAAGGCTCCATAGGGAAAAATGCTGGTCACGACTGCCGAAAACTCTCCGCCGATATGCCCTGCCATATAGGATGCGATCTTGAGCTTGGTGACCTCCATCATTGCTTCATCCGTAATCTCCTCTCTCCTGGAGGTCTCCCCGGCCACGAACTTCAGGTATTTATTCAGCTTGATCCTCTCCTGTTCAGTCATGGGACCCTCCTGGAGGGCCCTCTTGATGAGTCTGTGAATGACGAGATCCGGATAGCGCCTGATGGGTGAGGTGAAATGGAGGTACCCGCTGGTGGCGAGACCGAAATGCCCGAGATCTTCATGTGAATAGCGTGCCCTCATGAGAGCACGGAGGATGTGCTGATTCACGAACCCTGAAAGTTGGCTGTTCCGGAAGTAATCCGACACTGCCTGGAGAGCCTGTGATCGTTGACCTCCTGAGACGACGGCCCGGTGGAATTTTGCCAGGTCACCCTTCGGCATCCCGATCTCGCGGAGGGTCTCATATAATTCCTGGAGGTCACTCTCACGGGGACACTCGTGAACCCGGTATAGGACGGGCACATCATGTTCCTGCAGAAAACTGCATACCACCTGGTTTGCGCACAGCATGGCTTCTTCGATGAGCCGCTCTCCGGGGCCTCGCTCACGGTCGGACACCTTTCCCACCGTTCCCGTACTGTTGAGGATGACTACCGTCTCTCGTACATCGAGATCAAGGCTGCCTCTGTGTCTCCGCCGTGAAGAGAGGTGCGAGGTGAGGGAGTGCAGGGCGGTCAATCGCCACATGATATCCTGATCGTCAACGGGGGTCTGTCCCGTTCCCTCCAGGAAGGGATTGATTTCCTCGTAGGTGAGCCGGGCCCTGGATCTGATCACCGCCTCGTAACACCGCGAACCCGTGATCCTTCCACGGGGCCCCAGGTGAATCTCTGCAACCACAGCGAGCCGATCTTCTCCTGGCTTCAGGCTCATAGCCCCGTTGGAAAGTACGTGCGGGAGCATGGGGATCGCGGTTTCAGGGAAATACACGCTGAACCCCCGTGAGAACGCCTCCCTGTCCAGGGACGAATTTCTCCTGACGAGGTGGGAGACATCGGCGATGGCAACCGTGAGCAGAAAGGTCCCATCCGAGTTCTTCTCGAGCCCGACGGCGTCGTCGAAATCCTGTGCCGTGCTCCCGTCGATGGTGAACAACACCCTTTCCCTGAGATCTACCCTCTGGGAAAGCTCCCGTTCCACGTCGACATGAGAAACCCTTTCCGCTTCGATTTCCACCTCGTCGGGAAAGCTCCAGGGAATACCATGTTTCGTGGCGACATACCTGAGATCATCACCCACATCCTCAGGAATGTTCAGGAGGGAGTCCACACGGGCAGCCACGGAATTGATCCCCGCGGCAGATTTCGGGGGAATAATACTGGCTGTCACGATGTCTCCGCTTCGGGCCGTTGCCTCGAATCCGGGGGGAACCTTCACGGTGTAGGGAAAAGGACTTAATGGCTGGATCAGACCCCCTTTCTTCATCCTGGTGTATCGACCGGTAACCGTTGTCTTCGCCCGGGACAGGACAGCGGTTACGCTCCCCCTGAGACCCTTCCTGTCATGGTACACGCGGACCTCAACGACATCCCCGTCCATGGCGCTGTTGAGTCCCTGTGCCGGAATGAAGATATCCTCGTGGGAATCCTGAGGAGAAAGGAAGGCATACCCCTTTGGATTCCACAGGATCTTTCCCTTTGCTCTCTGTTCTTTTTTACCCATCGCTGCCAGCAAACCTACCATTGCATAAGACTCCACGCAATGGTAGTTCTTAAGGCACTCCTCGAGAAAAGACACCGTGAAGAAAGGGACGCGCCCGTAATGAAAAAAGGTATCCTGGTTGCGCAGATCGCGAGTATGGCTCTCCTTTCCTGTGTACTCTGTGCTGAATCACAACCCATATGCGAAAAGGCATCACTCCAGGATACCTCCACGGAAGAAACCGTGAGAGACGGGCACGCTTCAGAACAACCGTTCCTCGATGAAATTCATGGAGAATGGGTGCTCCTGCTCCACTATCCCACCCGGACCAAGATGACCGACATCACGATTTCCCCCTCAAAAAAAGTTCAGAGCAAGAACACCGATGTCTGCGCTGACATGAGCATTTCACTTACTGAAGATGGATCTCTGGTCATGGCAAATCCTCAGATACGAATAGACGTTGTCCTCGACTCCCGGGGCCATCACCTCAAAGGGATGGCGACTGTTCAGGGTGTCCGGGGGCCGATACCCTGCTCAGCCTTCAAGATCATCCCGGAGGGAAAACAAGAATGAGGGGTTCCGGTATGACCGACACACCCCTGAAGAGAAGCCGGGTCTACGGGCCTGACGTGTCTGTGCTTGAGCTGCCCCCTGTCACGGTGGTTGAAAAGACCTATCGCAGCAAGGTGCTGCCCGTCAAACTCTTCGGCTCACTCCTGGTTTCCTGGGAGTCACTCATCTATGCAAAGCTTGCAGGTCTTCCTGGAATACCCGAGTGTGTCCCCAGCTCTGACCGATACACCCTCTCCACCACCTTCATGGGCGGGAATAATCTCAAAGACACGAATGTGCGTGTGGATGAAGCGTATTTCTCCGCCCTGGAAAACCTCATATCCTCCATCCACCACCGTGGAGTGGTCCACCTCGATCTCAGAAACAGGAGAAACTACGGGATCGATGAGGAAGGAAACCCCTACCTCATCGACTTTGCATCGAGCATCTACCTTCCTCGGCCGAGAATCGTACATACGCTCCTGTGCACCATCGATTGGATGGGTTTTCTGAAAGTCAAGAGGAGGCTTCGTCCCGACCTCGTCACCAGGGAAGAGCACACGAACCTCGGCATCGGAAATGCCCTGAGTCTCCTCTGGTTCCCCCCGAGGGTCATGCGGGGAATTCGGTCAGGGATAAAAAAGGTTCTACGTTGATCAGTCAGGAGAACGAAGATCATTCTCCATCTGTGCGATCTTGTTTCGAAGGAACTTCATCCTTTTTCTGTGGGCTGCATTTCCGGGTATCCTGTAGAAAACAACCGGAAGCATACCGGCAAAGAAGAACACAAGCAGGAGCACCCACAGCTGTACGGGAAAAGGAAATCGATAGGTCATGAAGGACACGAGGTAGACATCGGTATTGTGAATGCACAACGTTATCAAGGCGAACAGGAGACCGAGGAACACCGCTGTCTTAAAGGCGTGCACACACCCTGTATATCGCAGCAGATCCTCTGAAATCAAGTTTCTTCTTGGCATCGGTAGTGCCGGTCCTGGGGTGATCGTTTTTTCAGGTTTCGTGCTGACGCTTCTCCACACAGGAAGAGTCAGCTCTGAGAAAATTCAGTTGTATTTTTTCAAGAGCGCATATATATAGCCCTGTTTGTGTCGCTGAAGCTTCCACGAGGAAGAAAGGATCAGGTGTATGCCCAAAATACGATCATTCAAGGGAGTCCGGTATGACCCCCGCAAGGTAGACCTTGCCGATGTCATCTGTCCTCCCTATGACGTCACGAGCCCCCAGCAGGTGGAAGAATTTTATGCGAAAAGCCCCTACAATGCCGTCAGACTCGTACTGGGAAAACAGTTCACCAAAGACACGAAAGAAAACAACCGTTATACCCGCGCTCGGAATTTCTATCGCCAGTGGATCAATGCAGCAGTACTCATTCAGGATGAACTCCCTGCCCTCTACTACCACGAACATACCTACCCCTTCTCGGACAGGGTCCACGCGAGGAGGGGATTCATTGCCTCCGTCAGGCTCGACAACGACGAGAAAAAGACAATCAGACCGCACGAATATACCCAGCAAGGCCCAAAGATCGACCGGCTACGCCTCATGAGTGAGACCAGAACAAACTTCAGCTCCGTATTCGGCGTCTATTCCGATCCCAAGAAGACCCTCGAACAGATCATCCGCCAGAACATCTCGGATCCCCTGGTGGAATTCAGTGCCGCCCAGGAATCGCACAGGATCTGGAAGATCGAGGAGCAGGGACTCATCGACAAGGTGGGGCGGATGATGCAGCAGAAAAAAATTCTCATTGCCGACGGGCACCACCGTTACGAGACCGCAAAGATCTACCGGGACAGGATGCGGGCAGCCACCGGAAAGAAGGACGGGAACCAGAGCTTCGACTACATCCAGATGTACCTGGTCAACATGGACGAGGGAATCAGGATCCTGCCCACACACCGGGTGATCCTCAACAGCATGGGGGTGGGACTCGTCGACCTTGAATACCGCATCAAGGAAATGTTCAACATGGTCCCCTTCGACAACAGGAAGGCGCTCCTCTCTGCCCTGGGAAAGGCGGGGCGAGGGAATATTGGCCTCTTCGTGAGGGGAATTCCACGGTACTATCTCCTCCAGGTGATCGATTATGCGGATGTTGAACGCTACCTGCCCGCAAGCACCCACCCCCTGCTCAAAAAACTCGATGTGACCATCCTCCAGGAGTGTATCATCGACCCGGTCATCGGCATCAGCGGTTCTCTCGGGGCACAGCGCATCGAATATCCCCACAGGGCTGAAGAAGCCCTTGACATGGTAGCCAGAGAACAGGCGGATATCGCGTTCCTGCTCAACCCCACCAGCATTCAGGAGATCATCGAGATCGCCGAGGCCGGCCTCAGAATGCCTCAGAAATCGACATTTTTCTACCCAAAGGTTCCCACGGGGCTCGTATTTCACCCCCTCGAGTAATCCCGGTGAGAGAATCCGCCTTTTCCTCGGCTGATTACCACGCAGTGTACTCCCAGACATACTAACTTCACCGTGCATGATCATCCCCATGAATGGTCGAACAGCCTCCCTCGTGTGCACAATGAACCGTGTTGACGTATACACTCCCTTATCCCCGCGGAGCACTCCTCACAATACTCTTGACTTATCATGAATGGTTATTCTATTTCTGAATTTAGGTTCATTCCATGAATACTGATTCTCATTCCATGACCAGGAAAGAACGTGAACAGGCGCTGCGCAGAGAAGCCATCATGGAAGCAGCCCGGAGCATCTTCGAGCGGGATGGGTATTTCAACACTACCATGGCCCAGATTGCCGAAACGGCAGAATTCGGCGTGGGAACGATCTACCATTTTTTTCCTCGTAAGCATGTCCTCTTTGCAGAAATAATCGAGCGATTGATCGAACACTTCATCTCAGAGGCAAAACTCGCCGTCTCTACTCACGATACCTGGCAGCAGCAACTGGCATCTTTTGTGAAATACTACCTCTCGTGGATCGAGAACAATTCGGGATTTCACCGGATGATCTACGAGATGTTCTACTCCCCCATTCCTGAAATCAAGCCTCACATCTATGACCTCTTCAAGGAAAGCAATCGGGAGATCTACCAGATCGTTCACGGCATCTTTGAGCAAGCACACGACTCAGATGCGATCCTTGATCCCGAATTCTCATCCCTCATGATTCTCGGCATGATGCATGCAATCGCTGACCATGGGTACCTGGGAATTCTGCAGAGATCTCCAAAGGACTATATCCCCCGTATTCTAGGCGTTATAGGAGGTTATTATCGTGAAAAACAGTAGGACCCTGATCTTTGGATGTGTCTGGCTGTTCCTTCTCTCCCCGGGGTTCGCTCCTGCTTGGGGTGTTATGAACCTCGAAGATGCACTCGAAGAAGCCATCGAGAAGAACCCCTCCATCAGTGCACAGGACCAGGAAGTACTGATCAGGGAATTCTATTCCCGCTCCCGATTCTCCCAGATGCTCCCCAAGGTCAGCGTGAATTACGGGTACATGAGGCTCAACGAGGCCCCCTCCTTCACGAGCCCCGCCCAGGAAGAGCGGTTCCTTCCCCTGGTGAACCAGCAGGGAAGCATTGCAGACCCCAATACCTTCGCCTATATCCCCCCGATCCACGAGCAGGCCGTTCTCCTTGGGACCAGGGATAACTACCAGTTCTCCATCGAGGCCAGGCAGGTGCTCTTTGCCGGAGGAGCGCTCTACAACAGCTACCGGATAGCGCTGAACGAGCACAGCGCATCTCAGATCGATCGCCTCCGAATCGTCCGAGACCTGAAGCTGAGGGTGATCGAGGCCTACTACGGGGTGATCCAGGCCCGACAGATCCTCGAGGTCGCCAGGAGCGGATCAGCATCCATCATGGCCCACCTCGACGTGGCCAATGCCTTCTTCAACCAGGGGATGATCCCGAAAAATGATCTCTTGGAGGCACAGGTCCGGTACGCAGAGAGCCAGCAGAACCTCATCATCTCCGACAATGCCGTGAGACTGGCGGAATCGGGGCTCAACCTGCTGCTGGGACGGGATCTTTCCGAGGCAGTGAACATCGAGACGGAGATTCCCCAGCAGCCCCTGGTGAAGACCCTCGAGCAGGCGTTTGCAGCGGCCTCTGAAAACAGGCAGGAGATCAAGATTCTCCTGCTCCAGATGGAAAACGCCCGAAAAGGGACGTCCGTTGCGAAATCGAGATACTATCCGAGTGTAGCCGCAAGCTACACCTACGAGAGGACCGGGGACAAGCCCCGGGTCGAGGATGATTCATGGAAGGCGGGGCTCGGCCTGAGCTGGAATCTCTTCGAGGGCGGGTCCAACTACTGGGATGCATCCAGGGCACAGGCCCTCGAGAGCAAACTGGTCTACCTTCTAGAGACGCTGAAGGACCAGGTGTCTCTCGAGGTGAAGAGTTCCTACCTTTCGGTGCAGGAGGCTGACGCCCGCATCGAGGTTGCCGCACAGGCTATCGTACAGGCACAGGAGAACCTGAGAATCCAGAAAGACCGCTACAACCTCCAGGTCGCCACGACCACTAATGTCCTCGATGCCCAGGCTCTCCTCGATCAGGCGCAGAAAAACTACATCTCCGCCAGGGCGGATTATGCCAAGTCACTCTCATCCCTGGACGCCGCCATGGGCTCTCTCTAGGGGGATGCTGCAGTGAAATGGCTTCGGCTTCCCGTCGTTTTCTCCCTGACCCTTATTCTCCTGACCGCTTGCGGCAACACCGCTCCGCCGGAACCTCGTGACAACCTCGGCAGTGAACCGTCGAAGCCCCAGGTGTTTGTGACCCAGGTGACCCAAGGTTCGGTTCTCACCACCTATACCATTGCAGGCACCGTGCTTCCCGAACAAACAGCACGGATCACCTCCAAGGTCCCGGGGAGAATCACCAGGGTCTCTGTGGAAGCCGGCGACAGGGTTTCCCAAGGAGACCTCCTCATGCTCATCGATCCCGTGGATTACGAGAGGCAGTACGAAAACAGCACCGCGCTGATGAACCAGGCCCGCGTGACGCTAGAACGGGTGCAGCGCGATCTCGCCCGCATAGAAACCCTCTATGCACGGGAAGCAGTTTCCGAACAGAGCTACCAGGACGCAAAGACAGCACGCGACCTCGCTCAATTCCAGTACGACCAGGCGGTATCCGCGTGGAAGATGGCCGGACAGAACCTCAAGGAAAGCAGGATTTCCGCCCCCATGGCGGGCATCATCACGGACAAGTTCGTCAATGAGGGAGAACTCATCGGTACGCAGGCTCCTGCCTTCGTCATCGTGCAGATGGACACGGTCAAGATTGAGGTGGATCTCCCCGAACGCCTCTTCGGGTCCATCCACATGGGGGGACAAGGCCTCCTGACCGTGGACGCCTTCCCCGAGGAGTCCTTTGCCGGGACCATCACCAGAATCCACCCCACCATCGACCCGGTCAGCAGAACCTTCAGGATGACCATCACGGTGGACAACCCGGCTCTGAAACTCAGGAGCGGGATGACCGCGAGAGTTCAGGTCGTGCAGACGTCGCGTGAAAACATCCTTGCCGTCCCCAAGTCTTCCATAATCCTGGGCGAGAACAGGACGTTTGTCTACCGTGTCGTGGACGAAACGATCCAGAGGGTCGAAATCCGTCTCGGCATCGAGGGGGACACGGTCTTCGAGGTCCTCGACGGCCTCGTGGCCGGGGATTGGGTCGTGACCCGTGGAATCACGGGGCTCACCGACGGCATGAAGATCAGGAGCATCGTCGTGCAGAGCACCACGGGAGAATAGATTCATGTCAATCCCTGAATTTTCCGTCAGGCGACGCATCACCATCACCATGCTCGTGCTCATCATCACCCTGTTCGGGGTGACCTCCTTCTCCAATCTCGGACTAGACCTGCTCCCGGACCTGGAGTTTCCCTTCGTGTCGGTGGTAACCACATACAGCGGGGTAGGCCCGGAAGAGATCGAGACGCTCATCACCAAACCCATCGAGGAGTCGGTGAGCACGGTCAAGGGGATCAAAAAGGTGACCTCCGTGACTGCTGAGGGAATTTCCAGCGTCTACTGTGAATTTCAGTGGGGCACCAACCTCGACTTCGCAGCCCAGGACGTAAGGGACAAGCTCGCCTGGATCACCGACTTTCTCCCCCAAGACGCCGATCCCCCCCTGGTGCTCAAGTTCAACATCGCCGACATGCCCATCATCGAATACGGGGTAATCGGCATGGAGAATACGAAGCGTCTCCGGGACTATCTCGACGATGTCGTGAAGCCGAGGCTTGAACAGCTCGAGGGGGTCGCTTCGGTCTTCATCTTCGGGGGAAAGATCAGGGAGATCCAGGTGCTGGTGGATCCCCAGATGCTCAAGGCCACCTGGACATCCCTCGAGCAGGTGCTCAGGGGTGTCCAGGCAGGAAACCTGAACATTCCCGGCGGTCACGTGGAAACCATGGGAAAGGAGTATCTCGTCAGGACAACGGGAAACTTCGAGAGCATCGACGAAATCAGGAATACCATCATCTCCATCTCGAAAGACGGAGGACCCGTGCGTGTTGCCGATGTGGCCGTCGTGGAAGACACCTTTACGGAAACCCGGGGGTATGAGCGGACCAACTCAGAGCCCAGTGTGATCATCGCCATCATGAAACAGTCGGGATTCAACACCCTCCAGGCTGTGAACCGGGTCAAGGAAGAACTGAAGTCCCTCGAGAAGACCATGCCCAGGGACGTTTCGATGCATTTGATCCTCGACCAGGGCAGGGTCATCGAACGGTCCATCTCGGCGACGGGGTCCAATGCCCTGGTCGGCGGCATCATCGCCATCGGTGTGGTGCTCATCTTCCTGAGGTCAATCCGCCCCACACTCACCATAGCCATCGCGATCCCCCTGTCCATCATCACGACCTTCATCGGAATGAGCGCCCTGGGGTACACCTTCAACATCATGACCCTGGGAGGTATCGCGCTTGGGGTGGGGCTGCTCGTCGACAATGCCGTGGTGGTGATCGAGAACACCTTCAGGCACCTCGAAGAAGGGAAACCCCGGCACCAGGCAGCCGTCATCGGGGCATCCGAAGTGGGACTCGCGATCACGGCGAGTACCCTGACCACGGCCGCCGTCTTTTTTCCCATGAGCCTCTCCCAGAGCATTGCAGGAAAACTCGCCAGGCCGCTGTCTCTTACCGTGTGCATCTCCCTGCTCGCCTCGCTCTTCGTGGCTACCACCATCATCCCCGCCATTGCAGCCACGATCTTCAAGAAGGAAAAGAGCCTCTATGAACGGATCGAGGGAAGGGGCTGGACAGGGTGGCTGAGAACCCGCTATTCCTCTTTCCTGGAAAAGGTGCTCCGGCATCGTGGCCTTGTCATCCTGGGTGCCTTTGTCCTGTTCATCGCCTCTATCTTCCTGGCAACCACCCTCGGCAGGGAGTTCATGCCCAAGCAGGACATGCCGCTGGCCGTCGTTGACCTCACCCTGCCCGAGGGGGCTGTCCTGGCGGAGACCGACCACATCGCCCGTCAGGTGGAGGCCATCTTCCTGTCCAGGGACGAGGTGATCACCTGCGGGAGCATGGTGGGAATCACCCTCGGATCGAAATTCGCCACCGCACAAGGAGGACAGAGCCCCGGCGTCAACAAGGCCCGGATCTTTGCCCGGTTCACGGACAAGGAACAGCGGTCGAAATCCTCGGATGCGATCATCAACGAGATCCGGAACAGCTTTCCCGCCCTTGAGGGCGTTGACTTCAGGTTCGAGGATCTCTCTGGAACGCTCTTCGGTTCGGGGGGTTCTCCCATCGAGGTGAACATCTACGGTCCGGACCTGGATGTCCTGTACACCATCAGCGAAAAGACCCTCGCAAACCTGGCATCCATTGAGGGGCTCCTGGATCTGGACACGTCGCTGAAGAAGAGCAAGCCCGAACTCCAGGTAAGTGTGGACAGGGAAAAAGCCGCCTTCCTGGGACTGAGCGTTGCCCAGATCGGGACCACGGTGGAAACCGCGATGCTCGGGAGAGTGGCGAGCAGGTTCCACGGAGCCGGAGAGGAGTACGACATCAGGGTGCGCTTCCAGGAACCGTTCCGCCGGGACCTCCACGCTGTGAGGAACATCGCCATCCACTCTCCCCTGGGGTTCAGCGTTCCCCTGTCACAGGTTGCGTCTCTCGAGGAGATGCTCGGGCCCATCACCATCATCAGGAAGAACCAGAACCGCGCGGTGACCGTCACGGGAACGAACTTCCACCGTGATCTCGGGAGCATCAGCGATGACGTCCAGAAGGCTCTCGAGAGGCTTTCCCTGCCCGAGGGATACTTCTACGACATCGGCGGGGTGTACGAGGACATGCAGACATCCTTCAACGAGCTCTCCAAGGCCTTGCTCATCGCGATCATCCTCATCTACATGATCATGGCGGCACAGTTCGAGTCCCTTTCCCAGCCGCTCATCGTCATGTTCGCACTGCCGCTGGGCTTCGTGGGGGTGGTCGTGGGTCTCGCCGTAACCGGAAAAAGCCTCTCGGTACCGTCCTTCATGGGGCTGATCATCCTCATGGGCATCGTGGTGAACAACGCCATCGTGATGATCGACTACATCAACCGCCTCAGGAGAGAAGGCTTGGAAAAGACGCAGGCAATCATAGCCGGGGCAAGCATTCGTCTGCGACCCATCCTCATCACCTCCATCACAACGATCAGTGCCATGCTGCCCATGGCTCTGTCCACGGGGGAAGGCTCCGAGATGCGATCACCCATGGCCGTTGCCGTGGCTTTCGGTCTGCTGTTCGCCATGGTGCTCACCCTCGTGGTCATCCCGTCGGCCTATTCCCTCATCGAAAGCATCGCATCCCGAATCAGGCGTAAAACCGGCGAGATCGTCATTGGAGAGGACACACCGGACTGATCTTGATCGTTGATCGGGATCTGTGGTAACCAAATCACCGTGGGAAAGAAACTGACCATGAGGAATGAGCTGTCCAAGGTCCTGGCATGCAGTCTGTCAGACCGTGCCCGCACCATCATCGACTCACCCTACACGCGGCAGATTCTCGAACAGCTTCCGTCCCAGGAGGCCTACCTCATCATCAAGGACTCCTGGGGGACGGACAGCCAGATCCTCCTGCAGTACGTGAATCCTGAAACCGTGGTGCACTTCATCGACCTTGACTGCTGGGAACGAGACGCCTTTTCCATCGAGGGCCTTGCAGATTGGCTCTATGAGATTCAGGCAGCCTCCCTTGACATCCTCATGAAGACCCTGGAAGGCCTTGACCTGGAAACCATCGCGCTGCTCTTCAAGAGCTACCTCGAGGTCGTCCATGTCGTTCCCACGGACGAGCACATCGCCGACCTCCTCGATGAGGGCTTCGAAAGTCTCGACAACCTCTACTACTTCCGTGTCATCCGGGACGATGACCGGGAGAGTTTCATCAGGGATCTGCTCAGCCTCTTCTTCTCCCACGATCAGGACACCTACTTCAGGATCATGGAGGGGGTGATCAGCGAACAGAGCTCTTTTCTGGAAGAAACCATGTTTGAACGCAGGAGCCTGAGGCTGATGGAGATGGGCTTCCCCTCATCCGAAGAGGCCCTGGGTATCTACCGGTACAGCAAGCCGTCCACTCTCCTCAACAGGGGGCTCCTCAAGGAAAAGACCCCCCAGGTCAACAAGGACCTCCACCAGCTCCCCGTGGCCTATCTGGATTCGATTTTTCACGCCGGGAGCCTTATCGTGAACGCTCTGGAGCGAACGACTGCAGAGACCCAGGAACGGATCCTCTACGAGATGATCTACCTGGCCAACAAGATCATCATGGCGGATTTCAAGCCGCTCAACGACAGTGCTCAGATCAGGGCGAGCATGGGCAAGGCGAGCTCCATCGCCTCCCTGGGTCTCGATATGGCCATGCACCTGGAGAAGAGGTCGGCAGAGTATATCCTCGAGAGCACCAATGCGGAAACCCTCTTCAGCATCGGGTACACCATGATCCTGGAACAGCAGCAGAGGCTCCGCCGACTCCTGTTCCAGATCGAATTCTCCATGGTCCCGGAACGCCTGAATGAATTCGTCGAAGGCCTCCTCAGAAAACGCCCCCTGTACAGGGAAGAAGAATTCTCCTCTCTGCAGCAGATCGAACGGGTGAAAGCAACTCTTGACACCCTGGAGGACATGGTGGGTCTCATCTCGGACCTGCACCGGGACAGGGAGATCGATTCCCTGGGAAAGACCAATGTGGGACCGGGCATCGACCTGGAGAACATCCTGCTCACCTCCCTTGTGGTCAATTTCAGCGAGGGTATCACTCGGTTTCGACCATTGAGCCGGGACGAACTAGGTTCCTTTATTCATCAGGCAACCACGCTCAATGATCTTGGAAATCGCATCCTTCTCACCAGTGCTTCCTCTGAGCTTCATGATCTTCTCTCCATGATCCAGCCACGGATAAGCACAGAGAGACTGGCCTCTGTAGCCGACATGCTGCATTCCCGGTTCGAAGAAGAATGTTCCTCCATCGTTGATATCGACTCCCTCGATCCCAGATTCATCTCCTGTTTCGTCGTGGAAATGCAGGATTAACGCTGTTTCTTGCTGTCACCGCCCGTTCTTTGTGCACGATGGAATACTCTTGGAGAACCCTTTTTGCTTTTTCCTCCCGAGTGCTTATCTTTGAAAATATCGAACGCATTAAGGGGTTTCTATGAAAACTATCTTTTCATTGGCGACATGGTTCATTACCGTGGCCTGTTTCATGGTTTTAACGAGTCTTCCCGTTACCTCTGTCCAGGCGCAGGAGAGCGATCCTGAAGCCCTCGTGCTGAAGAGCTGCGGAACATGCCATGGCCTTAACAGAGTCTGCAAGGCCCTGGGCAAGGATGCGACCTGGTGGGAATCAACCGTGAATCGCATGGTAAAAAGAGGGGCCAAATTGAAACAGGAAGACGTCCAGGCTGTGGCTGAGTACCTCTCCCAGCTTGAGCAAGGAGCAAAGTTCGTCTGCGACTGACCTCACAGAATCAACGCCCCTTCGAGTGCGTTGAGAGAGATCCCTGTTTCTTGTCTTTACCTGGGAGCAGGGATAGGATCGTGTGCCGAAGGATGGGTCTCGTCTCTTGACTTTTCTCCCCGGAAAACTATCCTCTCAGTAAGAACTCTCCCAGGTTTCATTCCAGATTCATGGTGCAAGGTGCACCATTGTTCGTGTCATCGGGTGAGACGCAACAAGGCTCTCAGGACAGATGACCATGATCCTTTTTCAGGGTAGCAGGAGAGACGGGAGGATCAGCAATGAAAAACCGGAGAGGAGGCCGCAGGCTCCGGATACCCGGCAGACTCGGGGCCACCATCACCTATTCCGATGCCCTCAGGCAGCCCACCGGGTGCACGATCTGCGACATCAGCCCCAACGGTGTGTTCATCGAGGCGGACACGGTTCTCGACAAGGATTCCTACATCGCCATGAAATTGAATTCAGAAAACCTCCTCGGGAAGTCCATCTGGGTCCAGGGCCTGGTGGTGCGCACAGAGCCCCATGGGATGGGAATCCGATTCACCTATGCCAGAGACGACGAGCTCTCAGGGCTCTTGACCTCCTGAAAGATTCCTGGCCTGCCGTCTCCGGAAAACGGCATGGTTCATTCTCCCGGGTCCGTTCTTCTCTCCGGAACGTAGACGTGAGGAATCGTTCCTTCGTTCCATTCTCGTGAGACATAGAGGTTGCAGTAGCAGCTCCCGTATTCCTCAACGTCAGCCTCACGGTACACACAGGGACAGATGAGGTCCCTGTCCATCTCCTTGTCACCTGACGCGAGCCTGCACGGGCAGCTCATGTATCCGTAGCGCTCCCGGTTGGTGACCAGCCCTTCCAGGATGTCGAAGACCCGTTCGCGGTCTTTGTTGAAGAAATACCCCTTGGGTTCCTGTACCTTCCTGAGCATTTCGAAAAGCTTTTCCACATCGCTCACAGGTCGAGAGCCTCTTTGATTTCATCTTCGCGGTATCCCACGATAATGATGGCTCCATTGATGATGGTGGTGGGAAAGGTGCGCCGGGGATTGAATTGCGCCACCTCTTCCAAAACCCTGCTTTTTTCAGGGGTATCCAGGAGATCGACATCAACATAGTCGTAGGCCACGTTGTAATCGTTGAGCAGCTCTTTGGTTGCCTTGCAGTGGCTGCATGTACTCAACGTATAGATCTTAACCGGTTTATGCATTAGAGAAAACCCTCCTCTCTTTTCTCTCTCTAATAATGCTCAAGGAAGGAGGAATCAACGCCCGAGGTCATCGTGGAGATGCCCGGAGGTGTTCAGATCGTCTCGGTCATCACAAAGGAATCAGCCGAGGCCATGAAGATCGCTGAAGGAAAAGAGATATCTGCGGTGATCAAAGCGTCTCACGTGATGCTCGCCATCGACTGCGAAGCCTGTTAAGGGTAACAACCTCCCATCACGAGGAAACTCGCATGCCGGGGCATGAAACCCCGGCATGCGAGATGTTCTAATGTGCCTCAGGCTTCAGCTTCTGCTTCAGTCTTTCCCTCTTTTTCGGCCAGCCAGCGCCCTTTATGCATCGTGCAGTAGGCGCGGGTGGCCCACCCGTGAAACATGATCTGGACGGTTCCAGGGTTGCCGATCGTACCCAGGTAGAGGTGGACGATGAAGAACGAGGCAACCACGAACACGCTCATGGCATGGAGCATGTACGCCCACCTCGCCATCACGACGGGGTATGGCAGGGGGTTCCACATGATGATTCCCGTGGCCACGATAATGATGCCGAACACGAACACAAACCAGAAGAAGAGTTTCTGTCCCGCGTTGTACATGCCGCAGGGCGGAAGATCTTTCGTATCCCAGAGGTAGCCGCCGGCCTGCATGATCCACTTGGCATCATCGGGGACGAACTTCACCTCTTTCCACCAGATGGCGCTTGCCGCTATGAGGGAAAGGGCAAACACCACCCCGGAAAAGATGTGCATCCACTTAGTTGCATAGTATCCCCCCAGCATGGTGGGTATGATGTACCAGCTGTGGAACATGAGCCCGAGTCCCGTTATCAGGGCAAACAGGCAGCTGCCGGCCAGCAGCCAGTGAATGATCCGCTCTTCTGCGGTCGTGACATAGACCATACCTTCTCTCTTAGACATCTGCCTCACCCCCTTCCTTCTTCTCTTCCTCTACGAGGTGCGGTCCCCGCAACATGTAGTGCAGGAGTGCCAGACCTGCGACGCCTCCCACCCCGATGAGGGTAAAGGGCTTGAACAGGTGCTTCCACCACAGAACGGTCGCCGGCATCTTCGGGTTGGGGTTCATGTGGGAAATCTCCAAGGGTTTCACGTCCGCCGGGAGCACGTAGAGCACGTGCGTCTCGTAGTTGGGATTGTTCGGGTACACCGTACCGCCGGTCGCGAGGGCTCGAGTATGGGCCTTCTCTATCATCGCGGTCTTGGGCCCGAAGTCGAGGCACCCGGTGTTGCACGACGTCACGCACGCCGGTTTCATGCCGTTGGTGATCCGGTCGTAGCACAGGGTGCACTTCGCGATCTTGTCGTCCTTGACAGAATACCTCGGGATATCGAAGGGGCAGGCGATGATGCAGGCCTTGCAGCCGATGCAGAACTCGCTCTGGTGTATCACGGCGCCCGTCTCCGTTTTCACGAGCGCTCCCGGGGAAGGACATGCCTTGATGCAGGCTGCCCAGTCGCAGTGCATGCAGGCATCGTGTCGCATGATCCATTTGATATCCTTGCCGGAGCCCAGTTCGTCGAATCTAATGAGCGTCCAGGTGTTGTAGGTGAGATCTCCGGGATTCTGCAGTGATCCGGTAAACTGCGTGGTCTCGGCAGGCAGGTCGTTCCACTGCTTGCAGGCGACCTGGCATGCCCTGCACCCGGTGCACTTTGTCAGATCGATGTACTTGATATACTCAGCCATGACTTACCCCCTCTCCCGGTTTACATCGACAAGGAACGCTTTATACTCAGGAATCATGGTGTTCGCGTCTCCGATGAACGGGGTCAGGTCGTTGGCGATGTCTCCGGTCACCAGGCCCTTGTAGCCGAAATGCCAGAGCAGTCCCACCTGGTGCAGCTCTCTTCCGGCCACGGTGAAGGGTCTGAACCGCTTGGTGACAAGCGCTTTGGCGGTGATGCCCTCCAGGTTCCTGATGGAGGTGATCCTCACCTTTTCCCCGTTGATGATCCCTTTCTGGGCAGCGAGTTCCTCACTCAGCTCCAGGAACATTCCAGGCACCATCTCGTTGATCCACGGAAGCCACCTGGTCATCTGGCCTGCCTGCCAGTGCTCGGTCACCCGGTAGGTGGTGCAGACGATGGGAAATTTTCCCGCATCGGGACTGCCAAAGACACAAGCCGCTGCGCCGTCCACCAGCATCGGATCGCACACCTGCTGCTGGACCGCGACATCCCAGCGGAAAATCACCGGGGATTCCTGCTGAGAAGAGAGAAGGTTCTTTACCTGGGACTCCAGCGGTTCGTAGTGCTCAGGGAACGGTCCATCCGTCAGGCCTTTGCTGAACAGCATCCCGTGTCCATCGGTGGTCATGATGAAGGGGTGTTTCGTCCCAGGGGCCCAGCCGCCGTCGGGAACGTCTCCCATCCATTTTTTCCCCAGCCTATCCCACCAGATCACTGGTTTGTCTTTTGCCCAGGGCCGTCCCTGGAGATCGACGCTCGCCCGGTTGTAGATGACCCTCCGGTTCACAGGCCAGCACCATGACCAGTCGTGGTAGAACCCGAGCCCTGTGGGATCTGCAGTGCCGCGGCGCATCATCTTGATCTCGGATTCAGCTACCGAGTTGCAGTAGAGCCAGTTCCCTGAGCAGGTAGACCCGTCGGCCTGGAGGAATGCAAAACTGGGGACCATCTGCCCTGCCTTGTAGGTCTGGCCGTTGATCTCCGTATCTTTGAGGAAGAACCCGTTGATCTCGCGGGCAACCTCGCGTGGAGATGGGTGGTGGTACTTCTCGCTCATGCCCATGGTGCCATAGCTCCAGGTGAGGTTGAGAATGGGATCGGGAAATGCCCCTCCCTCTTTTCCGTAGAGGTCTTTAAGACGGTGCACGAGTTCCGACATGATCCACAGGTCGTCATGTGCCTTTCCGGGAGGTTCGACAGCCTTGTATCGCCACTGGGCCCATCTACCCGAGTTGGAGACTGAACCTTCCTTCTCGATGGATGCCGCCGCGGGCAGGAGGAAAACCTCGGTGTTGATGTATGCAGGATCGACGCCCGCTTCCTTTTGCCAGAAGCTCGCGGTCTCCGTCTCCCACAGGTCGACGGCGACGAGCCAGTCGAGTTTTGCCAGCGCCCTCCTGACGAGCCTGGAGCTCGGACATCCCACGGCCGGGTTCTGGCCCCAGCAGAACAGGCCCTTGATGTTGCCCCAGGCCATCTGTTCGAAGATGGGGATGGTGGAGTAGTTCTTGCCGTCATCGACCTTGCAGATGTAGGTGTAGGCTTCTGCGGGTTCAATGTCTCTCCAGAATGCCTTCAGGAGACTCGCGGCATACTTGGGGTAGTTGCCCCACCAGTTCGCACTCATGGGATCAGTGCTCACCGGCGTGCTCTCGTTAAGATACTGCTCGTAGGTCTGCTGCGAGGCAACCGGGATCTTCAGGTAGCCGGGCAGGATGTGGAACAGCGCTGCATGGTCCGTGGATCCCTGGACATTGCACTCACCGCGAAGGGCATTGATGCCGCCGCCCGCCACACCAATGTTGCCAAGGAGCAGCTGAAGGACCGAGTAGGCCCGGACATTCTGCGACCCGTAGGTATGCTGGGTGGCCCCCATGGCATACAGAATGGTGGCGGATTTCTCGGGCAGGTAGGTGGAGGTGTAGAGGTTGTAGACCTCCTCGTATTCCTTGGGATCTCCTCCGGTGACATCGCAGACCATATCCAAGGTATATCGGCTGTAGTGCTTCTTCAGGAGCTGGTAGACACAGTTGGGGTCGGTCAGCGTGGGGTCTTTCCTGGGGACTCCGTTCTCGTCACGCTGGTATGACCACGTGGACTTGTCGTATTTTCCATCGGTGAGCCCGGAGAATATCCCGTCGAGGTCAGCAGGGCCCCTGAACTCGGGGTTCACCAGGTACGCGGCGTTGGTGTAGTTGATTACATAGTCTCTCTGGATCCTGTCGTGCTCGAGGACATAGTTGATCATGCCGCCGATGAACGCGATGTCCGTGCCTGAGCGCAGGCGCACGTACTTGTCCGAGGTGGCCGAAGTCCGGGTGAATCGAGGATCGACGCTGATGAGTTT
>DSBG01000032.1 GCA_011046135.1 Deltaproteobacteria bacterium | reverse complement strand
TCTCTGCAACCTGTGGTATGGAAACCTCTCCTGCCGCCCGTTCAAAATCAGCCACAAAACGCTCGAGTCTCCCAACGGCGACAGGTTCCCCCTTCTTACCCCTTACACACACCTGTTCGCACTGCACTTCCTGTGGACAGACACGGCCGCACACGGCCGGCAGTGCGTTCGTCTCCTTGATCTTCTTTGCTGCACCGATGAAGTCTCCCTCGGCAACCAGCGCAATAAATCCCGGGATATCAACTTCTACGGGGCATCCGCTCACACACGCAGGATTTTTACACTGAATACAGCGCAGGGCCTCTTTCTTTGCCATCTCCGGCGTGAATCCCAACGGGACCTCATCAAAGTTCCTTCTGCGAACCGCTGGATCCTGCTCCGGCATGGGCTGACGAGGGATCTTGAGTCGTTCTTTCATTTCCATGGTTACCTGCCCCCCTTTCCGAGTCTGCATGAACAGTAGTTGTCGTAGCATTCTTTTTCATCATTGAGATAGATCCGCTGCCGATCTATGAGTTCCTTGAAGTTCACCTGGTGACCATCGAATTCCGGACCGTCAACACAGACGAATTTTGTTTTCCCGCCGACACTGACCCGACAGGCCCCACACATCCCCGTGGCATCCACCATGATGGAATTCAAGGACACAACGGTGGGAACACTGTATTTCTTCGTGGTATCGCACACCGCTCTCATCATGGGAACGGGGCCGATTGCCACGACCATGTCGATCTTTTTGCCTGGCATGAGATACTTGTCTTCCAGGGCCTGGCTGACGAACCCATGAAACCCGTAAGAACCGTCGTCCGTGGTGACGATCATCTCGTCGGAGACCACCCTCATCTCGTCTTCCATGAAAATGAGGTCCTTTGTCCTGGCGCCGATGATGGTCACGATGTGGTTTCCTACGTTCTTCATGGCCTGGGTAATGGGATACATGGGGGCAATCCCTACCCCCCCGCCGATGCAGGCGATGGTTCCCACCTTCTCGATGTGGGTGGGTTTTCCCAGAGGACCGACGAGGTCGAGCACCTCGTCTCCTGCATTGAGGTCTGCCAGATGCATCGTGGATTTTCCTACCACCTGGTAGATGATCGTGACGGTACCCCTTTCAGAATCGGCATCCGCGATGGTCAAGGGGATCCGTTCACCTTCTTCATGGATCCTGATCACGACAAACTGGCCTGCCTTTCTTTTCTTCGCAATCTTGGGAGCATCCAGGACCATCTTGAACACATTCTCTGATAACTGCTTCTTTTCCAAGACCTTGGCTGACATACTTCCTCCATTCTGACGAACTATTTTTTCTCCAGTGCTGCGAATATTCCTGTGAGGATTCCAAGGGTGAGAAACGCCCCGGGGGGAAGAATCATCACCAGAACCGGGATATAATCAGGGCCGAACAGGCTAACATTAAAGATGGTTCCATTCCCGAAAATCTCTCTGACACTCCCGAGCATGACCAGGGCCAGGGTGAACCCGAGGCCCATGCCCAGGGCATCGGCAATGGCCAGGGGAGTCGATTTTTTGGATGCAAAAGCCTCTGCCCGTCCGAGAATGATACAGTTCACCACGATCAGCGGGATGAACAGGCCCAGAGAATTGTACAAGGGCCTGAAATAGCCGCTCATCACGAGGTCAACAATGGTCACGAACGATGCTATGATTACGATGTACACGGGAATTCTCACCCGGTCAGGAACGACGGGCCGGATGATTGAGACCACGATGTTCGAACTCAGGAGAACAAAGGAGCTGGCAAGGCCCATTCCCAGGCCATTTTCAGCACTCGTCGTTACGGCGAGCACCGGACACAATCCAAGTAAGAGGATGAATACCGGGTTCTCAACCCAGATCCCTTTGACGAACTCCCTACTGAACGACATCACTGCCTCCCAGGATTTCCTGCCTGTGTGCTGCAAACGCTTCCAGCCCTTCTTTTACGGCTTCTGTCACGGCCCGGGATGAGATGGTTGCACCAGAGATCTGATCGAAGTCACCAGTGTCTTTCTTCACTGCCCAGATGGCATTCTCAATGGTCTTTCCCTGGTACTGGTCCTTGAACCAGTCGTCCGCAATCTTAGTCCCGAGGCCCGGGGTCTCCTTCTGTTCAAGAATACCTATAGTGATGATTTCACCTTCCGGAGTCACGCCCACAATCACCCGGATGAGACCGCTGTATCCCTTCTCGGAGGCTGTGATGAATGCGACGCCGGTGATGAGACCCTCTGTGCGGGCAAGGTAATAGGTAGTTCCTGAGACATCGATGATGTCCTCGTCAGGTTCATTGTCATGCTCGGGAAGAACCATGGTCAGCGCGCTGAGCAGTTCGAGCCTGTCCTGGTACGCACGTGCATCCCGTGTGGCAGAGTTGACAAACGACAGAGAGAGACCTGCAAGTGCGCACACGACTGTGAGCACAGTGATGAGTCTGATGATCTCTTTCATTTCACGACTCCGAACTTTTCAGGTCTTGTGTACTTGTTGATGATGGGAACGAGAGCATTCATGATCAGGATCGAAAAAGCCACCCCTTCTGGGTATCCTCCCCAGAGTCGGATAACCACGGTAATGACTCCACAGCCGAAGGCAAAGATGACCTTGCCGGAGTTCGTGATGGGGCTGGTCACCATGTCGGTAGCCATGAAAAAGGCCCCGAGGATGAGACCGCCTGCAATGAGATGAAATGCGGGGTTTGCATAAGTATCGGGATTTACGAGCCAGAATATCCCGGTGATCAGCGCCACGGTACCAAGGTACATGAAGGGGATATGCCACGAAATGATCCTGCGGGCGAGGAGGTATACACCACCAAGGATCAGGGCCAGGGCAGAGATCTCGCCCAGGGATCCACCGATATTTCCGAGGAACGGGTCCATAAGACTCATCTGCGGCGCTGCGGTAATGGTTCCGTGTTCGAAAATCGCACTCTTGAGCGCCCCCAGGGGTGTCGCCCCGGTGAGGGCATCGGCACCCTCGGCGAAGAATGACCTCGGCTGAGGCCAGGTGGTCATCTGCACCGGGAACGAGACGAGCAGGAACACCCTGGCTACCAGTGCAGGGTTGAAGGGATTGTTTCCCAGGCCTCCATAGACCTGCTTCCCCAGAAGGATAGCCACAGCAGAGCCGACTATCACCATCCACCAGGGAGACCCGGCGGGAAGATTCATGGCAAGGAGCATTCCAGTCAGGGCCGCGGAGCCGTCCTGAAGGGTAAAATCCTTCCTGAGGAGTTTCTGCCAGAGGGCTTCAATGACCATACAGGAGAGGATAGCAATTACGAGGACCTTGGCTGCCGGGATACCGAAGAAATAGATCCCCGCCAGGGCACCGGGTATCAGCGCATAGATGACGTGGCGCATGATCCATGGAGTATCCTGGGGTGAAAAGATATGCGGAGAACTGGAAATATAGAGGTCCTTCATCTCATGCCCCTTTACTCTTGGCTGATGCCGCTCTCTGCAGTGCCTTGAGATGTTTGATAAAGTGTACGATGGGTCTCTTGGAGGGACACACGTACGTGCAACTCCCGCACTCAACACAGTCGAGGAGATGAAACTGTCCTGCCTTCTCCCACTGATTCTTTTCCCCCATCTTGCTCAGGACTGACGGGATGAGTCCCATGGGACATGCCTCGACGCACCGTCCACAGGAGATACATGCAGCATACGAAGAGATATTTGTATCCTCACCGGTGAGCACGAGGATCCCTGACGTTCCCTTCATGACGGAGATCTGGTCTGAATACTGCGCAATGCCCATCATCGGTCCCCCAAAGATGACCTTTGCCGGATCCTGAAGACCTCCGCAGAACTCAATGATCTCACGCAGCGGGGTTCCGATCCTGACCCTGATGTTCTTCGGAGTCCTGATACCCCGTCCCGTGACCGAGGTGATGCGCTCAATGAGCGGGACTCCCCTTAAGCAGGCATCAGCTATGGCGGCGCACGTTCCTGCATTCTGGACGATTGCCCCGACATCCATAGGCAGTCCACCCGAGGGGACCTCACGCCCTGTTATCGCCTGGATGAGCTGTTTTTCTGCGCCCTGGGGGTACTTGACCTTGAGTTCTTCAACCTGGATCTCGGGTGTCGCTTTGGATTTCATCAACGCGATAGCGTCTGGCTTGTTGCCCTCGATCGCAAACACGGCGTGGGGCAGATCAAGGATTCTCAGTGCGATCCTGATTCCATCGAGGATTCTTTCCGGGTCTTCAAGCATCAGACGATGATCTGCAGCAAGATAGGGCTCGCATTCGGCTCCGTTGACGATGAAGGTATCGATAACTTTATCCTTGGGGGGAGAGAGCTTCACATGAGTGGGAAACGTTGCCCCTCCCATGCCAACGAGACCGCAATCCCTGATGCTGGCAAGGAGAGCGTCTTTCGACATCGTGAAAGGATCCTGTTGCCTGGGGATTCCCTGAACCCACTCATCATGCCCGTCTGATTCTATCGCGATACATGGAGCCAGGAGACCGGTGACCGGATGGACCTGTTTCGTCACCGCCTTGACCGTCCCGGAGGTGGGTGCATGCACAGGAACGGACACAAATCCCATCGGTTCGCTCAGGAGCTGCCCTTTTTTGACCTTCTGACCAGCCTCAACGATTGGTTTTGCCGGTGCGCCGAGGTGCTGCTGCACATACACCGTGAAGACCGCACTCAGTGGCATGTCAACAATGGGAACCCTGTTTACGAGCTCTTTCATGTCAGGTGGATGGATACCGCCCTTGAATGTCTTCATGAGGAGACCCTCTCGATGGCGTCAGCCGGACACTTTTCTATACACAGGCCACAGCCGATGCACCTGCCTTCATCGATGGTGTATGGTTGCTTCACTGTTCCTGATGCCGCATTGACCGGGCAGATCTGCTCGCAGATACCGCATCCTTTGCACTTCTCAAGGATGATGCGGGCCTTTGCCGGAACCTCAAGGGACGCAATGACCCCGGTAGGGCAGACACTCACGCACAGCCCGCACCGATGACACTTCTCCTGATCGATGATAGCGGCACTGGTTCTTGACACCGTGATCGCCTCGAAGGGACAGATATCGGCACACAGAGAGCATTTGATGCAACCGACGGAACACAGCTGTTTCATGTCCTTTGCAGAATCCGACGAAGAACACCCCACAGCAAACGATGCATCGATGGGAATCAACTGAATAATCCCACGAGGACAGGCTGCGACGCATTTGCCGCAACCCGTGCACTTTTCTTTCACCACATGGGGAAGACCGTCTTCACCCATGGAAATAGCATCAAAAAGACACACATCTACGCAGCTCCCCAGACCGAGACACCCGAACTGACACGCCTTTGATCCTCCCTGCATGATCTGGGCCGCCATGCAGTCCTGAGGACCGACATAGAGGAACCTGTTTTGGGTGGCATTCGGGGATCCCTTGCACCTGACAAACGCCTTCAGCGGAGCCCCTGCGCCGAGAGCACGACCAAGGATGTCGGAAATGGCCTGCAAGGTCTCGCCTTTGACCGCGGGACACGTCATCTCTGCATCCGTATTCCTGACGAGCTCTTGCGCGAACGCAGCGCACCCCGCATACCCGCACGCCCCGCAGTTCGCACCGGGAAGCTGATCGAGCACGGCCTTTTCCCGGGGATCCATCTTCACAGCAAAGGTGACGGACGAGATTCCCAGAATGAGCGCCGCAACAGCGCCGATTCCTCCGACCATGAGAATTGCTGCGATCATCTCACTTCACCAACCCTGAAAAGCCCATGAACGCAAGGGAGAGAATCCCTGCCGTGATGAGGGAAATGGGTGTTCCCCTGAAGGCCTTGGGTACGTTGCTCAATTCGAATTCTTCACGGAGCCCCGCAAAGATAACCAGTGCAAGCCCGAATCCCAGTGCAGCCCCGATGGCAAAGATACAGGCATCGAGAAGGGAATGATTGAGCTGTATGTTGAGAATCGCCACACCGAGCACCGCGCAGTTCGTGGTAATGAGCGGGAGGTAGATGCCAAGAGCCTGGTAGAGGGGAGGGCTTACCCTCTGTATGATCATCTCGACAAGCTGAACCAGGGATGCAATCACGAGGATGAATGCGATGGTCTGGAGATACCGAAGCTCGAAGGGGATGAGCAGGTAGTAGGTGATGAGCCATGTGACAAAGGAAGCCAGAACCATAACAAAGACAACCGCCATGCTCATTCCAACTGCCGTGTCGATGCTCTTTGAAACGCCCATGAACGGGCAGATCCCCAGGAACCGGGAAAGCACGAAGTTATTCACCAGGGCTGCGCCAACGATCAGAAGTACATAGTACATAGCTACCTCAGCCTGTGAGATTTCTTGCAATCTTGCAATTTACATACCACGCCGTAAACCGTCGTCTTTTCGGCGAGATACACAGACAGAAGGGACATATCCCCGCCTGCCTGTTCTCAAAAAGAACATGCCCATCGATCTGACCTGTCTTATTCTGGAACACTCTTGTGCTGCGTACCCTGCACACCCCTCTTCGGTGTTGTATCTATTCCTCGTCGTCCTCAAGGTGTTGATGTAAGCCACCCTGTCGCTGTACGCTCTGGATGGAACGGTACAGGCCGCGGGCAAGAATCAGAGCAATAATGAACAGCAGGAAGAGAGAAACAAACACCACCACAATGCTTGATTTCTGCCAACGCTCAACTTTAAGCTGAATCTCTTTGACTTTTTCCTGGCTCAGGTTATGGTACTTGTCGATGTCAACGATCATCCCGATCCAGCCGAAGCCTTCCGGTTTGGAGAATATCGATCCGTAATACGGAATGTGTGCGTACGCGGTGAATATTCTTGTGTTATCGATAGTGTACGTAAAGGAGCCGGATTTGCCATCGGAAGCAAGGGAATGAATTCTCGGGAGATTTTCATCGATGAATCCTGTCTTGAGGACATTCATTCCTGCTTTTCCTGTCTTGAAGTACCGTTCGAAGTTCTCCTCGTCGAGAATAGGGGCAGGCGTTCCGTCTTCTCTCAGCCCCCTGATATGGTAATCGGCCGGATGGGAAATGATGTATCCGTCACGATCGACCATGAAGCAGTAGTTGGTATCGTCCGGGTTCACATCAGCGAAGATCATACCAGGTTCAGTCGGAACGATATGATCGGTGAATTCCATGAGGTGGACAAAATTCATGGCCAGCGCCACCACCCCTGCAAACCCGGAGGAATCGAAAACCGGTGATGCATACCGCATGATGCCATCAAACCTCGTGCCCTGTTCATACTCTTCCTTGGAAACATGGTATCCAACGACCGGACCCATGTAGAACTCGCCGGGAGAAAGTTCCTTGGCCCTCAGGAAATACTCTTCATATCCGTACTCGGCGTTTTCAGGATTCGAGAGATCCCTGAGTTCCGAAGAAGGCACCATGCCCGCTTCAGTCACCTTGAGGACTTCTTTCCCGTTCTTGTCGATAAATGCGATGTCTCGAAATATCGGCACGGGGATCTTGATAATCCCCACGTTGGCGACTTTCACGACCCCTCGAGTTGTAGATCTTAAAAAAGTCGTGTACGATTTTTCATCCCGTGGCAGAATGGACGCTATCCTGATATCCTTCTCCCTATCGGCGAGAAACTGTGCAACCGCATCGGCGACACTCACTGCACGACCTGCTATCGAGAGCTTCTGGCTGTCATCCAGAATGCGCAAGTTTGCCTGTGTTGCCTCTTCCCCGACCTTGATCACTCCCTTGCTGATAATGATGCCGGTGATCGTAAGAGGAAGCACAATAAGGATAAAAAAACTTATGGCAATGCTGGCAAAACTAAAACTTGTTTTCGCTTCCCGATCCATATCAATCTCCTGACCGTCTCTGTAAACCCCTTGTCTCCGGGGATCCCGTATCCTCACAGTTCATCAACACGACAATCGAGTGCCGAGTCCAGCATGACTCAAAAGAACCCGTTCACTGTCATGGTACAGAACAGGATACAACCGGCTAAACCCTCTGTATTCCGCTGGAGCCATACATCCTTCTCGGGTTAACCAATAATGATTGCCCTGAATGGATTTGCGTAGAGAATAATGAGGGCTACAACAAGGGCGTAAATTGCAACAGATTCGGTCATTGCAAGACCAACCATCATGGTGAGCATGATCTTACCCTGGGCTTCAGGATTCCGGCCAACCGCCTCGGAGGCACCGGATGTGGCCTGGCCCATACCTACCCCTGGCCCGATCGTCCCCAGTCCCATGCACAGTCCTGCCGCTATCAACGACACTGCCACGAAAATTATCTTTCCCCAGTCAACAAAGCCTGCTGTCCCCACATCGGAAGCAAATGCAACGTTAGCGCCGGCACATAACAACAAAGCAACAAATACAACCATCCCTACTCTGCTCATCACATACACCCCTTAGTGTTTTTTATTTATGATTTCAGATAGATAGTCTGAATCACAATTCATAAAATACACTATCGGGGTACATGATGCAAGTGAAAAGTTGCACTGAATGGCGCCTCGTTCATTGCGAAAAAAGGGGCATGAAGCTCATGGAAATCATCGCTCCATCAACATTTTCAAGGTGTCCCGGTTGACCCATGGCTCGGAGAGGATACTCTCGAATTCGAGCAGTCCATTTTTTACAGCCTGCGAGATGCTCTGTTCCACGGGGATGTATTCGCCTCTGAGGGACGGCGCTTGACCTTTGATATAGTAGACCTTGTCGTCCCTGATGTACTTCTGTATCCGGGTCGTACCAAACATGCTCTCCCAGACGAGAACTCTCTTCTTTGCAGAGCGGGACCAGACGAGTCTCTGGGCGAATACCGCGAGGAGACAACGGGAAAAGAGGGCTTTCATGTACTCATCCCCAAAGGTTGAGATCACCTGCTCGACGGCTGAAAATACGTCGATGGCATTTATCCCGGCAATGACCAGGATCCCCTTCTGTGCAGCAAGAACAGCGGTGTCCATCATGTACTTGTCCTTCATATTGGTGATCACCAGGACATCGGGATCATGCTTCATGACGTGTTCGAACACCTCGGGGAGATTCTTGTCCGTGTCTCGGCCGATTTCACGCTGATTGATATTGGAACGTTTGTGGTGATGGATGTACTCGATGGGGTCTTCAAAGGTAATGATGTTGCAGCTCCTGGTGGAGTTGATGTAGTCGACCAGGGCGGCGATGGTCGTATCTTTGCCATTTCCCCGGGCAGAACTGATCAGCAGGAGTCCTCTCCGGTCAACGAGAGAGGTCATCGAATCGGGAATACCCAGCGAGGCGAGACTCGGGATGTCCTCAACGAGCTTCCGTATGGCAAGGGTAATCTCGCCGCCCTTCTGAAAATAGCTGTTTATCCTGTAGCGTCCAAGGCCCTGCTTCACATAGGTGAACTCAACCTCCTTCTTTTCCATGAGGAGGCTCATCTCCTCTTGAGGCACCATCTCTTTCACGATGGAATCCATGACAGAAGGCGTGATCATGGGGAGCGTACTCCTCGTGAAAACACCTCCCTGACGGACAGCAGGAGCGACACCGATGGTGAGGTGCAGATCGGTACAATTCGCATCATCGAGAAGCCTCAGAATCGTTGCTGCATTGAGTTCGTGAATCGCAACGGTCGGTATGCTCCGCTTCACGTTTGCGAGTTTCAGGAGCTTTACGCCGTATCCCACCTGATCGAGGTGGTGTAAAATATCATCGATCTGAGCCTGGGATGCCATCACCGGGGTAACTTCCCTGTTGAGAAGGAACTTCACATTTTCCACCACGGAATAATTCAATGGATCTGCAAAGGCGACAACAGCGTTCTTGCTCTTGATCTCGAGGGGGATAACCTTCATTTCCCACATGCGTTCCCTGGGCATGGCTTTCTGCGCACTTCGATCAATGGTTTCTTCTTTCGTGTTCAGGACTGAGACGCCGGTGAGATTTTTCAGGATGCCCAGGACCTGTTCTTCGGTGAGATAGGCAAGACGAATGAGGGCTTCGCCCAGCTTCATATTTTCTTTTCTGGCCACGTCCAGGGCACGGTTGAGTCTGTGTTCGTCAATCAGGCCGAGTTCGACCAGAACCTCTCCCATTCTTCTTTTCTCTGCCATTTTTCCCCCTGCATCATGCATAGGTTTTCACAATACTTCCCTATCGGCCACTTGCAGCGGGTTGCTTGAGTCCATAGTGCACCCGGGACCGGATCTGGACCTGAGTTGTCCGCTCCCGGCAGGCATCCCACTGCCCTCCAGAATCAGCGCACTTTGTGGGTTGTGGTCACCCGGGCATCTTCATTCTTTCTGAACCACAGCGCTCTTGACTCTTGATCCATGGATACATTACAGGTATCCATGGGACATACAGGAGAAGAGCATGGCAAAGAGCCTGACCCGGAAGATTATCGATTCCCACGTCGTTGAACAGAACGAAGCCGAGTACGCACTGAAGATCGACCAGACGTTGACCCAGGACGCAACAGGAACCATGGCATACCTTGAATTCGAGGCAATCGGGATCGACAGGGTACGCACCGAGCTCTCGGTGAGCTATGTTGATCACAACACCCTGCAGACCGGGTTTGAGAATGCTGATGACCACCTGTTTCTCCAGGACATTGCTCGGAAGTACGGCATTTTTTTTTCACGCCCGGGAAACGGCATCTGCCACCAGGTGCACCTCGAGCGGTTTGCTGAGCCAGGCAAGACGCTGCTCGGATCGGACAGCCATACCCCGACAGCGGGGGGCATCGGGATGCTGGCCATAGGAGCTGGGGGACTCGATGTTGCCGCAGCAATGGCTGGCATGCCGTTTTCTCTCACCATGCCACGGATTGTCGGGGTATTCCTGAAATCACACCTCCAGGACTGGGTCAGTGCAAAAGATATCATCCTGGAGATGCTGCGCCGTTTTGGCGTCAAGGGTGGGGTCGGAAAGATCATTGAATATACCGGGGAAGGCGTTCGTTCTCTCTCTGTCCCTGAACGAGCCACGATTACCAACATGGGGGCTGAACTGGGCGCAACGAGCTCCATCTTCCCCAGCGATGAGCTGACCCGGGCCTTTCTCACGGCACAGGCAAGAGAGCATGCGTGGATCCCCCTGGGCCCGGATACAGGGGCTGTCTACGATGAGGTCGTCGAGATCGACCTCTCGGTTCTTGAACCACTGGTTGCCTGTGCACACAGCCCGGAGGCAATCATCGGAGTCCGCGAACTCTCAGGGAAAAAGGTGGATCAGGTGCTCATCGGGTCCTGCACAAATTCCTCGTTGAAGGATCTCATGACCATCGCAACGCTGCTCAAAGGGAAAAAAATCCATCCAGAGATAAGCCTCGGAATCGCACCGGGCTCGAAACAGGTTCTTTCCATGCTCGCAGACAACGGTGCCCTCAGCGCCATCATATCCTCCGGGGCACGAATCCTGGAAAGCGCCTGCGGCCCCTGTATCGGCATGGGCCAGGCCCCGCGCAGCAAAGGGGTCTCGGTACGCACTTTCAACCGGAACTTCAAAGGGAGGTCAGGGACGGCCGATGCCGAGATCTATCTCACCTCGCCCGAGGTGGCTGTAGCGTGTGCACTCAACGGGTGTTTCACAGACCCCCGAACACTGGGGGAGTACCCGCACATCAGAGATCCGGAACGCTTCGCCATAGACGATTCCATGATCATCCCTCCATCCACTGAAGGGACAACCACACAGATCAGGAGGGGACCGAACATCAGGCCTCTCCCGAAACGGGGACCGATGGAAGACTGCCTCGACCTCGAGGTGCTCCTCAAGCTCGAAGCCAACATCACCACCGATGACATCATGCCGGCAGGATCGAAGATCCTTCCCCTGCGTTCCAACATCGAAGCAATCTCCGCGTACGTATTCTCCGGAATCGATCCGGATTTTCCCGGGCGGGCTAAGGCTGCGGGTGCAGGGTGCATCCTTGCAGGAGAAAACTACGGGCAGGGTTCTTCCCGGGAACATGCCGCCCTCGCCCCCCTGTATCTGGGGGTCAAGGCGGTGTTCGCACTGTCCTTTGCCCGTATTCACCGGTCGAACCTCATCAACTTCGGCATCATCCCGATCACCATCTCCGTCGAGTCATATGAAGTCCTCAAACCAGGCCAGAGGCTTTCCGTGAAAAATATCCACGCAGCCCTCACAGAGAATGCTCCCATCGAGGTCTTCTCCCTGGAAACGGGGAAACCACTCGACTGTGCAGCCCATCTCTCGCAACGTGAGTCGGAGATCCTCTCCACGGGAGGGCTGCTCAACTACATCAAATCCATTGTATGAGGACCCCATGCCTTCTCGAGTAAGAACACGGTTTGCACCTTCACCCACCGGCTACCTCCATATCGGAGGAGCAAGGACAGCACTTTTTTCCTGGCTCCATGCACGACATACCGGGGGCACCTTTGTCCTTCGCGTGGAAGACACGGATGCAGAACGGTCCACAGAAGCCTCCTCGGAACAGATCCTGGAGGCGATGCAGTGGCTCGGTCTCGACTGGGACGAGGGACCCTTCTATCAGTCTGAACGCCTCGATGTCTATCGATCACACATTACGCGTCTCCTCGACGAGGGCGCAGCATACTGGTGCGAGTGCACGTCCGAGGAACTGGAAGAGAAGAGAAAAATCGCTCTCAAGGAAGGCCGAAAGCCAAAGTACGATGGTACCTGTCGAGACAGGAACCTGGGTTCCGGTCCGGGACGCGTGGTCAGGTTCCGCATGCCCGCCTCAGGATTCACCTCCTTCGACGACCTCATCAAGGGGAGAATCACCGTGGACAATTCGGAACTGGACGATCTGATCCTGATCAGGTCCGACGGCATGCCCACCTATAATGTGAGTGTCGTCATCGATGATGCCACCATGCACATCACCCACGTCATCAGGGGCGACGACCACGTGAACAACACCCCGAGGCAGGTACAGCTCTACACGGCCTTCGGGTTCGAGCTGCCACAGTTCGCCCATGTTCCCATGATCCTGGGTTCCGACAAGACCAGACTCTCCAAGAGACACGGCGCCACATCGGTGACCGCGTACCGGGACATGGGCTATCTCCCCGAGGCCCTGGTGAATTACCTGGTGAGGCTCTCCTGGTCGCACGGCGATCAGGAAATCTTTACGCTCCCCGAACTCATCGAATTCTTTGACATTCATGATGTGGGTAAGAGCGCTGCAGTGTTCAATCCCGAGAAGCTGCTCTGGCTCAACCACCACTATATCAAGACAGGCGACCCGGACAGACTCGCTGACCTCCTGGAAGGCTTCATCCTGTCGCACGGCTATCCCCTGCCTGACCGAGGCTACAGGAAAAACCTGGTGACAGACATCCGCGAACGGACAAAAACGCTTCAGGACATGGTCGAGTTCGGAGATTTCTACTTCATCGAGAAGGACCCCCCTGAGGAACTGAAACGCCAGTTCTTCGTGCCGGAGCTTGCCGGGATCTTTCATGCGCTGATTCAAAAACTTGAAACAATCAACCTTGAAGACAGGAGCCTCACGGAAACGACCATTTCGGAACTGCTGGAGGAATTCAGCGTGAAATTCAAAACCATCGCACAGCCTATGCGGGTTGCACTGACCGGAAAGACTGTGTCTCCGGGCATCTTCGAAATGCTCGCAACGCTGGGGAACGAACGCTCACTCCACCGCCTCACGAGGGCCCTTGACTACATGGAGAAACGAGCGTGACGATACGGACATTCTCCCTGCTGGGCCTCTTCATTGCCCTTGTGGCCGTTGCCACCATGATCATTCGTGTCCCCATACCCCAGACTGCCGGGTACATGAACCTGGGAGATTCCATGGTCCTGCTTTCGGGCGTGTTCTTCGGTCCGGCACTGGGATTCATTGCAGGCGGCGTGGGATCAGCCCTGGCGGACATCCTGGGAGGATATCCCCAGTGGGCGCCGTGGACCCTCATCATCAAGGGAGTCGAAGCCACGATCGTGGGTGCCCTGGTGCTCCTGCTCACTATACAGAAGCACAAGCTTTCCCTGTCGGCTGTGGTATGTTTTGTCCTCGCGACCTCATGGATGGTTCTCGGCTACTATGTGGCCGAGACCATCATGTATGAACAGAAGGCCGCCCTTGCAGAGCTTCCGGCGAACATCATGCAGGCCTTTGGAAGCGTCGTGCTCGCAAGCTTCCTGCTTCCCCTGTTTCATCGGGTCATCAGGACAGGCAGCCCATGATACTGTCCCTGGGCCATTCCCAATGATCGATGTCCACCAGATCGAAAGCAGGTCTTTCTCACTTTTGAGCTACCTCCTGGTGGATCAGGAGACAGGGGCGTGCCTCATGATCGACCCCCCGCGGGATATCAAGAAACGCGTGAACCTCGATGAGATAACCCTTGAGTCTGTCATCAACTCGCATCTTCACCCTGACCATACGCTTGGAAACGCTGCTGTTTCTTCTCAGGCACCGATCCTCGCGCATCCCGGTGAACGCTCGTTTTTCCTGCGTACCCTGAACTCCCTGCTCTCGATGCTCTTCACCCTGCGCCTCCCACCCAGGATTTCCTTCACGCTCACGCAGGGAAGCACGGTCATGCTGGGAAACACCTGCCTCGAGGTCCTGCATACACCGGGACACTCTCCGGGGTCGATCTGTCTGTACTGGGAAGGCAATCTCATCTCCGGGGATACTGTCTTTGTCGAGGGTGTGGGGAGAACCGATATTCCCGGGGGGAGTTCACTGAAACTGAAAAACAGCATCGAAAGGATCTTGCTGCTCCCCCCCGACACCATGGTGTGGCCGGGTCACTCCTATGGAACTCGCTATTCTGCGCCACTCTCCGAGATCACCCCCATGCTCCGGTGGGTACTCACCGTCCTGTGACCGTGCCCCCTGCACCGGATGTATCCCCGGGGGTTCACTGAATTTCGACCTTGACAAGGCGGGGGCTCTTTTACACAGTGAACACGCTACGCAGGTTCTGTGGCAGATACGTCATGTTCTGGTTTGAAGAGTGAAAGGGGAGCCATGATACGAGTATCACATGCACTGTCGGTTGTTCTCTTCATCGTTCTCCTGAGCGGCTGCGCATCCGTTCAGGACAGGATGTACCACTTCGCCATGTCCACTGAACAGGGTCTCTCCGGGCTCGAGGAGGCCTCGGTCACCCTCGAGGACCAGACAATCGCCTACCTTGTCCGAAACGGCACCGGCGAAACCATCATCCTCCTCCACGGGTTCGGAGCAAACAAGGACAACTGGGTCAGGTTCGTGCGGCACATCCCGAAGGAGTATCAAATCTATGCCCTTGACCTCCCCGGTCACGGAGACTCTCCCTTTATCGAAGACAAGACCTATTCCCTCGATGCCATCACCGACGGCATATCCCGGGCCATTGACGAACTCGGAATCGAACGGTTCCACCTCGCGGGAAATTCCATGGGAGGATGGATCAGCACCTACTATGCATCGCTCAATCCCGACCGGGTTCTCACCCTTGGACTGGTGGACCCCGCTGGTGTCGCATCGCCGATCCAGAGCGATCTGCATAAAAAGATCGAAGAGGGAACAAACATTCTCATACCAACAACGGAGGAAGAATTCGAAACCGCGCTGGAGTTTGCCTTCCACCGCCGGCCTTTCCTGCCCTGGCCTGTCAAGCCGGTTCTCGGCAGAAAGATGGTCCAGCGCTCTCACATCAGCGAGAAGATCTGGAATGATTACCGGCTTGGCGCACCTGAGGCAACACCCCTCCTCTCCCAGTTGACCATGCCCGTCCTCCTGATCTGGGGTGAGCAGGACAGGATCACCCATGTCTCGGCGGCAGAGGTATACAAGGTACATATTCCACATGTTAACGTCGTCATCCTCGAGGACTGCGGCCATGTACCCATGGTGGAGAGACCCAGGGAAACGGCTCAGCACTACACCTCCTTTCTCTGTTCCCACAGCATCAGGGTCCCCTGACGGACACCCGGCAACCAAGGATTGGTCAGCTCCAGAGCACAAAAAGAGATAAACCCTGGTCGTTGCACTGTACCACCATGGACCGTGTGCACTTGTCACTTGACAGAGAACCGATGATCATTCATAGGTGAATTGATGACTATATTGTTCATTTGTTCACTGTTCCGAGCCTGCCGTTCCCGGGAGACCAGTGACCCGGTGAATGTCGTGGAACGGGAAATACCACAAAAAGGAGAGGTCTATGGCTGAAAAACATTCGTACCTGAGTCAAGAGTGGTGCACAGAAGCGGAAAAACGTCTGAGGGCGGAACTCACACCGGAAAAAATGAAGTTTCTGTCGTCTTCGGTGGCATATGTCTACGTCGACTGCCCTGACGGGAAAGACAAGTACCTGTTCTTCAAGTGCGAGAACGGCGAGATCACCGAGGTCAGTGTCGGTCACGGAACCCCGCCGGACGCTGAATTCAGGATCACCGGGCCCTATGAACTCTTTGCACGCCTCACCAAGGGCGAAATAAAGTCTCAGAGAGCCCTCATGAGCGGCAAGCTCAAACTCAAGGGAAGCATGGTCAAGGCGCTCAAACTCGCTTCTGTTGCAGACAGAATCAGCAAGGTCCTTGGCACGGTCCCGGCTGTTTACTAGAGGAGGAACGGGTATGTCCAGGAAAATCGAAAAGAACGATCCCTACGCAATCGACTTCCCCAAAAGGGTTTCCCAGATCCAACAGGAAATGGCCCGCGAGAACATCGATGTGTACCTCGGTTCCCGCCTCAGAACCCTGTCGTGGGTGAGCGACGCCTTCTGCCCGTGGAGAAGCTATGTGGTGATTCCTCCCCTGGGGGTACCCACGGTGTTCACCTTTGTCATCGATGCTGCACGTGTTGCCGACGATTCGTGGCTGGACGAGGATCATGTGCTGGGATACGCCCCCATGGGCGGCATGGATCAGATCACCCAGATAGCTGACTTCATAAAGGATCAGCTCAAGGGGAAAACGGGACGGATCGGTGTTGAGAACGGCATGTCCAATTATCTTCCCGAGGGGAATCTCACCCACTATGAGCATGAGGCCTTCAGAGCCGCACTGGCTCCGAGCGAGTTGGTCAATGCCCATTCCATCCTCGACAGAGTTTCTCTGATCAAGGACGAGGGAACCATCAACCGGTTCAGAAAGGCCTCCAGGATCGTGGACGAAGGACACAAGGCGGTCAGGGATGCCCTGTCCAATGGAGGATGGAAAGGCATGACGGAAACCGAGGTTGCGGGAATCGCGGCCCTGGCAATGCGCAGGGCCGGGAGCGTGTGGGAATGGTCCTTCACCGGCGGGAACGAGATTGCCTCGGGGTACCGGACCGGTTTTGCCGGAGGTGCCTGCACCCCGCCAACCACCAAGAAACTCAAGGCAGGCGAACCACTCATGGTGGATATCCATGCCATGTTCAAGCTTGCCCTCGGTGATCATTCCCATAACTATTTCATCGGGCGTGCCACGAAGCGACAACTCTGGCATGCACAGAACTTCGTCGATATCGTGAAGCTCACCCTGAAGACGTACAAGGCAGGAGTATCTCCGGTTACCATGGCGGAGCAGATGATGGATTTTGCGGAAGAACGGGAGTTTGCTGAATACATGGTTCCGGGGTTCGAGCACGGAATCGGCATGCTGGGTGACGAGTGGCGCATCGGCATGAATTCCGGACCGCTCGCATACTGGACAGATCCCGAACACTGCTACCAGGAAAACGAGGTGCTCATCTGTGCCATGCAGTACGCATGCCCCCAGGAGAATATCGGGTTCCGTTACGAGAACCCCATCGTCATCAAGAAGGACAAGTGCGAAGCGCTCTCGAAGTTCGGCCTGAGGATAGAAGTTCTCGAGTAGGGACTCGTGTTCCTATTGATCCCGGGTCTGCACGGGGTTCAGTCGTTTCACGCCAGGGAGGATGTTACAGGCCGCATCCCAATGATCCTGGATGCGGCCTGTGGAGGAAAAGGATAGGATGACTCTGTTAAAAATGCTGTATATCCTGTGAAATCAGGGGGTTTCTCCCGGTCCCCGTGTGCGCAGAAGGAACCGTACATGCTGAGCATATACGACGCCGTTACGTATTCCCTCCCATAGTGAGCGGAATGTATACTACCCGCTTTACCCCCTCATCATCCAGATAGGAGTACCAGTATCTCAACTGTGGTACCTTCTCACCCCTGCGCAGGTAGTGTATCGTTTCAGAAAGGGTCCCGTTCTCGATAATGATGAGGTCATGCCAGATGTTCCCATTGTACGAGTACTGAAGCTTGTAGAGATGATACGGATTCTCCTGCGCAGGAGATCTCACGGGTTGACCCTCCACGGGAGAAAGGAAAAAAAGGGCCACAGCAATTATTCCAATACCGGCTGTGACCCCAAAAAACGGTGCTTTCATGATTCCCCCACGTCTCTGATGTTGATCGTCGTTGCGTAGCTGGTGTTTCATGAATACATACACACCATTCAAGAGCCGTGCCATTGTATAGCGTTATTGTAATGTCTATTATTTCTATGGGTTATATTTCTTCTACCCATGCGTTACTCCCGTATCTCTCGCTTTATGGGTAAACTTTTTCCTCTTTTTCCGGAAAATGTGGAGAAATGATTCTCTCGCTGAGAAAAAGGGGGACCGATCCCTTGCCTCGAACACCGCCCAGCCTCGCTGCCCCCCACACCCTGGCGGTCCTTCTCCGCAACACGCCACCTCTCCTCTTTCTCCGTGTAAAACGGCTGAATCGATTCATGGTTGCCAGCACAGGTGAAAAGAGGGATACTCTAAAAAACTGATTCCCTGAGGAGGTTGGACATGGCAGAGCATACTCCCACGAGGGAAGAGGCCCTCTCCCTCCTGCATGCATACAACAAGACAGAAACCCTGAGGAGACATGCCATCGCTGTGGAAGCGGTCATGCGTTACCGTGCGCGGAAACTCGGAGAGGAGGAGGAGAAGTGGGGTGTCATCGGCCTCATCCACGATCTCGATTATGAACAGTTCGCGGACAACCACTGTTCCAAAACGCGCGAGATCCTCCAGGAACATGGGTGGCCCGAGGAGTATATCCGGGCGGCCATATCCCATGGCTGGGGTATCTGTTCGGATGTTGAACCGCAAAGTGAGTTGGAGAAGACCCTCTACGCCATCGACGAACTCACTGGACTCGTCGCAGCGAGCGCCCTGGTGAGGCCTTCCAAAAGCGTGATGGATCTCACGGTAAAATCCGTCAAGAAAAAATGGGGTTCTCCCGCCTTTGCTGCGGGAGTGGACCGCTCCATCATCACGAAAGGTTCACAGATGCTGGGTGTGGACGTTGCGGAACTCATCGAGGATACCATCATGGGCATGCGCGAGGTCGCCCAGGAGATTGGCCTGAAGGGAACCCCCGAGGGCTGAGGATCCCTTCTGTCCACTGCGCCTTTCCAGCCAAGTGGCCCAGTCGGATCGCGAGGTATGCCTTGACCCGTTCAAATCCATGCACTACCACTACAGTGAGGACAAAACGAGAAAGGAACGTGCACGATGATCAAACTCTGTGAAGGACTCTATGGATTCATCTGGCAGGATTACAGGCAGAACAACTGCAACACCTACCTCATCGACGATGGAAAGAAAATTCTCATAGACCCGGGGCATCACCACCTGTTCGGACACGTTGCCGCAGGTCTCCAGACCCTGAAGATAGGGCTTAAGGACATCGACCTCGTCGTCATCACCCATGGACACCCTGACCACATGGAGGCTGTCTCTGCATTCACCAGGCCGACTCAGTTCACCATGAGCGAGACGGACTTTCAGTACATCACCAAGCTCGCGGGGTCGTACCACAAGATCCCCCAGCCGGATTTCTTCCTCAAGCCCGGAGATCTCACCGCGGGAGAACTCCAGTTCCAGGCCATTGACTCCCCGGGGCACAGCCCGGGTTCCATCTGCCTGTACTGGGCGAAGAACAAGGCACTGTTCACCGGTGATGTCATCTTCGAGCAGGGGATCGGTCGAACCGACCTTCCGGGGGGCAGCTCATCCCTGCTCAAAGAGAGTATCCTGAACCTCAAGGCCCTGCCCGTTGAGTATCTTCTTCCCGGCCATGGCGGCTATATAACCGGCCAGCAGGCTGTTCGAGAGAACTTCACCGTGGTGGAGAACTACTGGTTCAGACACCTGTAAGCCCGGCCAGGGCTCGCAGCACTTCCTCCTTGGCCGCCTCTCTGAAGGAGATCCACTGTTCATCAGCCGAGAGGTTGGGGATAATCGATGAGCCCCATATTCCTCGTCTATCAAGCTCAGCAAGGATGTGCCGTTCGTGGGTCTTTCGCTGCTGGGATATTGTTGCCGCATACTCTGCTATGATCTTCTCGAAGGGGTCTACATCGATGCCGAGGAGGTCCTTGAGGGCACGGAGGACACGGTCGTTCTGTCCTTCCGGATCGATGCGACTGATCAGCTCTGCCTGGACGAGCTCTGTCAGATTCACGCCCTGCCGTTTTCCTTCTGCGTGAATTTTCTTGAACTCTCCAGGGGTCATCTTGTCATCGATAATCTTCTGCACCACCCCCCGGACCTTCTCGGTCAACTCTTTTTTGCGGAGGAATTGCTTCTCTTCTTCGCTCATGCTCATGCTTCTGGTTTTTTCCATAACCAGATCCAGCGTGCTCTTTATCTTCGCCATATCAGCCCCATACCTTGTGTGAATGTGTTCTTGTTCCGTTAAAATTCTTAGTGCACCTTCCCGTGAGAATCAAGGAGAGATCTTCGGGAAACGAGATCCATCGGATAAGAAAGAGCTCTCTGTTCTGCGCGCTCTGCTCCTACCTGGCATGCCCTGCCATAGCAGAGATGATCTCATCCCAGAGTTCCCTTGGCAGCGCATGGCCCATCCCCTTGAAGATGAGACGTTTCGCCCCCGGTATCGCCTCTGCAGTATCGAGGCCGCACGCAACCGGCACGAGTGGATCCCGGTCTCCGTGGATGACCAGGGCGGGGATTCTGACCCTGCTCAGCGCCTCCTTCCTGCTCCCGGATGCCATGATGGCAGCGATCTGGCGGGCACTCGCCGCAGGGCTGATACCCCTTTTGAACGATTCCTTTGCAAGTGACCGCGTTGTCTCATCGTGGACGGGATACTCCGGTCCGTTGAGCAGCTTCCAGGTCGCCACGAAATACTCCACGTACCGTTCCTCAGAGGTGGGGACCGGCTTGAACAGAACCTCGAGGGCCTCCGGCTCGGGGGGAGGGAGAAGCGGGTTGCTCGTGGTCGACATGATGGAGGTCAACGTCCTGAGCCTGCCGGAAAAGTGAATCGCCATCTCCTGGGCAATCATGCCGCCCATGGACATCCCTGCCACGTGGGCTGCATCGATATTCAGACCATCCAGGAGCCCGATTGTGTCCGCGGCCATGTCCCTGAGGGTATAGGGGACCGTTGCCCTGGCTTCGAGACTGCCCAGAACCAGCTCGGAAAAATCGGGGACCCGTACACCCGAGAGCCTCGATGACAGCCCGACATCCCGGTTGTCGAACCGGATGACATAGTAGCCTCTCCCCGAAAGCCTCTCGCAGAATTCATCTTCCCACATGATCATCTGCGAGCTCAGCCCCATGATGAGCAGGAAGGGAGGTGACGACGACTCGCCGAAGGTCTCGTAGGCGAGATCGATGCCGTTTGTCCTGATGTAGTTTATCAAAGCTCGTTTTCCTTGCTCAGCCATGAACCAATCTTTTTCCTGAGCGTGTTTCTGAATTGTACCGGAATACAGCTGCTCTTTCAACGTGTGAACATGGCCTTGGAAAACAGAACCGATTAAAAGCGTCTGGATCAGTGCCCTGATCCATGGAGTCTCTTGAGCAGAAAAAAGTGCAAGGACCTTGACTCCTGTTTTCCCGAACGTATTACTGAGATCAATGTGAACCTTGTATTGTTTTGGATGATGCCGTTTTTTTTGACTGCAATGAACACAGAGATGTCTGAAAACGTTTAACAAAGAGGAGGTGGCCTATGGTTTCAGGAGGAGTTGCAGTAATTTACCTGGTTGTTGCTGTTGCCATCATCATCTACCTCACCGCGAAGTACCACATGAACGCGTTCGTGGTCCTGCTGCTCATCGCATTTCTCTACGGGCTCTTTGCCGGAATGCCCCTTCCTGATATCGTGAAGAATATCAGGACAGGCTTTGGAAACACCCTGGGCTACATCGGGATCGTCATCGTGGCCGGGACAATCATCGGGACCATCCTGGAAAAAACCGGCGCGGCTCTTGCCATGACGAACGCCATTCTGAAGCTCGTGGGGAAAGAACGATCACCCCTTGCCATGAGCATCGCGGGTTACGTGGTCTCCATCCCGGTTTTCTGCGACTCGGGCTTCGTCATTCTCACCCCGCTGAACAAGGCCCTTGCAGAGGAGACCGGAAAGTCCATGGCAGTCATGGCAGTTGCTCTCTCCACAGGCCTGTATGCGACACACTGCCTGGTCCCGCCCACTCCGGGTCCCATCGCTGCAGCAGGCATCCTGAACGCCGACCTCGGCCTGGTAATCGGGCTCGGCCTCGTCGTGTCCATTCCCGCCATGCTTGCAGGCTATTTCTGGGCCCTATGGTTTGCAAGTCGTTACGATATCAAGGCAGTCCTTGAGGAGAGCTATGATTCCCTGATGAAGAAATACGGCAAGCTCCCCAATACCACGCTTTCCTTTGCGCCCATCGTGGTTCCCATTATCCTGATCCTCTTCAAATCCATCGCTGATTACCCGACAAAGCCCTTTGGAGAGGCAGGCCTGGCCAAACTCCTGAGCTTCATCGGTGATCCCGTTACAGCACTCCTGATCGGGGTATTCATCGCACTGCTCCTGGTTAAACAGCAGGCGCGAAGAGAAGCCGTGAGTTCCTGGATGGACCTCGGGGTGAAGAATGCAGCGCTCATCCTTGCCATCACCGGTGCAGGCGGGGCGTTCGGCGCCATACTGAGGGCATCTCCCCTGGGAGATTTTCTCGGGACATCGCTGGCCCAGTACCACATCGGGATCTTCCTCCCCTTTGTGATCGCGGCGGCACTCAAGACAGCACAGGGCTCTTCCACGGTTGCCATCATCACCACCGCATCCATCATGGCTCCCCTTCTGGAGACTCTTGGCCTCTCTCCGGCGCTGACGGTTCTGGCCATCGGTGCAGGCTCCATGGTTGTGTCCCACGCGAACGACTCATACTACTGGGTTGTGTCGCAGTTCTCCGACATGGACGTACCGGTCGCCTACCGGGCATACACCACGGCAACCCTGGTGGAGGGGATCGCGGCCATGATCGGCGTGGCGATCCTCTCCCTGTTCTTCTGAGACACCGAGGGGGAGTCGTCGCCGGGACGAACACCCTGCTCAAGATGAAATCCGCTCAGGTGGCATTTGCAGCCTGAGCGGATTTCGTGGTATGCGTGGTATTCGTCACCGTTCTCTTCAGGAAGGGAGTGCCCGTGTTCCGCATCATGAAAGTGTTCTACGAGCGTCAGGCCTTCAATGCCCTTGGCATGCAGGACTATGAAAAGGCCTCGCGTCACTTCAGGAAGATCGTGGAAGCCTTCCCCGACGATCGTGGAGTTCACTACAACTACGCCGTGAGTCTCATCGGCCAAAAGCACTATGACGAGGCGCAGCAACACCTTCTCCGCGAGATTGAGATCGCCGGGGAACGCTTCGAGGTCCTGGTGACCCTCGGGGAACTGTACTACCTGAGCAGGAATCGAACGAAGGCACTTTCCTCCCTGAAGCAGGCGCTGGAACACTGCGTGGACGACAAGGCGGCCAGCGTGATCAGGAAGAAGATTGCAACGGCGAAGGATCCCGCGCAGTACGAGGGGATGCTCAACGGGTACGCCCTCTTTGAAAAAGGAGCCGCACAGTTGAATTCGGGGAACTGGAAACAGGCTCAACAACTCTTTGTCACTGCCCTGGAGCACGATGGTGACAACCCGCTGACCTACAACAACCTCGGGGTTATCGCACTGAACTTTGAAAAGGATTACACCAGAGCCGAAGAATATTTTCTCCAGGCCCTCACCCATTCCGATCTGCCCATCATCCGGAGAAATCTCGAAAAGGCCCTCTTCTACCAGCAACGAGATCGCTCGAAAAAAAGAACTGAAGAAAGGAGCAGGCATGAATCCTGAAAAAGATCTTCAGGCAATTTTTCTCAAGGCGCTCGAACGGGTGGACCCGTACAGGATGATCCGGAACAACATCGTCATCGAAGAAGACACCCTCGTTATCAGGGACGAAGAGAAAACCCTGCGGGAGGATTTGAGACAGTACGAGAAGATCATCGTCGCCGGTATCGGGAAGGCCTCCGCGAAGATGGGGCTGGCGATAGAAGAACTCTTCCAGGACAGGATAACCGAAGGCACGGTCATCACCAAGTACGGGCATGGAGAAAAACTCTCCCGGCTCCACCTGATAGAGGCTGGCCACCCCATCCCCGACACGAACAGCATCAGCGGCGCACAGGTTCTTTGCCAGCTCGCCTCGGAAGCCGACGAAAAAACCCTACTCATCAACCTCATCTCGGGCGGAGGATCAGCGCTCTTCACACTCCCCCAGGAGGGGATCAGTCTCGAAGATATCCAGGGCCTCACCAAGATCCTGCTCGAGTGCGGGGCTGACATCAGGGAGATCAACTGCCTGAGAAAGCACCTCTCGCGGGTCAAGGGGGGGCACTACGCCCGGGTCGCCTATCCGGCCAGGATGCTCAATATCATCCTTTCCGATGTGGTGGGTGATCGGCTCGACACCATTGCCTCCGGCATCACGGTGGCCGACAACACCACCTTTGCCCAGGCCCAGGCCATCCTGAACAAGTACAAGATCCAGGAAAAGATCCCATTTGCCATTGCAAAACTCATCGCCTCCGGGGTCGAGGGAAGGATTCCCGACACACCAAAGGAAGGGGACCGCGTCTTCAGCACGGTGACAAACATCCTGCTGGGCAACAACCTCGCTGCTTGCAGGGCGGCACGTTCTCACGGGGAGAGCCTCGGGTATCACGCCCACATCCTCACCTCTTCCCTGACAGGCGAGGCGAAGGAAATCGCCAAGTTCTTCACCGCCGTGGCCAGAGACATCGATCAGGGAATCGCTGATTTCTCGAAACCAGTCCTGATCATTGCAGGCGGAGAAACCACCGTTACCATCAGGGGAACCGGAAAGGGCGGGAGAAACCAGGAGCTGGTGCTCGCCTTCCTCATCGATCTCATGGAGAACTACCCTTCCTGCGAGCGCATCAGTTTTCTCTCGGGCGGCACCGACGGCAACGACGGGCCGACGGATGCAGCCGGGGCATTCATGACCTCATCCATCATTCAAAACAGCGGCGAACTCGGCCTCTCCCCTCAGGAGTACCTTGCCGACAACGACTCGTACCACTTCTTCGAAAAGACCGGGAACTTGATCAAAACCGGGCCGACAAGCACGAACGTGTGCGACATTGCGCTCCTGGCCGTTACATGAACCGACGGAAACCATGAAAACCCGCACCATGAGGGCACGGGTTGTTCGTTGATTTTTCGTGTTGTTCGATGATCATCTATTCTGTAGTATGGGACATAGCGAATGCGTCCGGAGAAACAGGACATTAGTATGAACGTGTTGCTGGACAGGCCACTTTCTTGAACACGACGAGTAAAGGAGGAGAAGGTTCATGACAGAAGATACCAAGAAAAAATCCCAGAAGGAAGAAAAACCTCTGGACAAGATGACTGTCAAGGAACTCAAGGAAATCGCCATGGCAATTCCCCATGACCACACCGAGATCGCGGTCAGTGACATGAAGAAAGATCAACTTCTCTCCTTTATCAAAGAGGCTCAGGGAATTTCGGACGAGAAGCCTGAAAAGAAGGTGAAAAAAACCGCGGAAAAGATACCCCTGTCCAAGGGTGAGATCAAGGCAAAGATCAAGGACCTTCAGAAGGAGAAGCAGGCTGTCCGGAATCAGAATGATGAGAAACTCGTGCGTGCGCTGAGGAGAAGGATCAGCCGTCTCAAGAAGATGTCACGGAAAATCGCATAAGGACTTCTCCACATTCTCGAGCTCAACGATGGTGCCGCTCCATTGGCTCGATGAGGTATGCACTGATGAAAACAGCCACAACATCGCCCTCCCATCCAGTCAATTTCCCTCTCCATAGGCTGGAGCAAACTGTTGTGCTGAGCATTTGTCAACCCTCCTCGCGGCCATCGAGAGCAGGCGTATCGGGTTGATTCTCCCTGGCTGGAGTCTTTTCTCCTGCCTTCCCGCGCACAGACCCTTCATCTTCGGAGAGTCTCCTGGATACAGAAGGCTTCACCACGTATCCTGACACCTTGAACCGCTCCACAATGGCGGTAAGCTCACGTGCTTCCATTCTGAGGTTATCCGACGTGCTTGCCAGTTCTTCAACCGTTGAGGCATTCTCCTGTGTGGTGATGTCGATCTGGGAGATCGCCCTGTTCACCTCATCGACCCCGGTTGCCTGTTCAACAGAGGATATCGCAATCTCTTCCATGGTCTGGGAAAACACCGTGATCTTCTCGATGATGAGTTCGAGCAATTGCGCTGATTTCTGAACGATCTCGTCTCCAGCCCTCACCTTATGAACCGTATCCTCGATGAGTTCCTTGATCTGCCGGGCTGCCGCTGCCGACTTCTGTGCGAGGGATCTCACCTCGTCTGCCACCACGGAAAATCCTTTCCCATGCTCTCCGGCACGTGCCGCCTCGACCGCGGCATTGAGCGCAAGGAGATTCGTCTGGAAGGCAACCTCGTTGACTGTCCCGATTATCTCGCCGATCTTCATGGATGCATCGGAGATCTCCCCCATGGCCTGCATGAGTTCCCGCGAAGCTTCGCCGCTGGCATTCGCCATGGTAACCATCTCTTTTCCCTGGTTCTTTCCATTCTCTGCATGCATGGCGTTATTCTTGATAGAGGAGTTCATTTCCTCGATGGTTGCAGCCACTTCCTCGATGGCCGAGGCCTGTTCCTGGGTTGCGTGTGAAAGGCCCTGGATTCCTGTGGCCACTTCAGACGTTGCCGTGTCCACCACCATGGCGCAGGATTGCACCCTGGCAATGATGCTCTCGAGATTCCCAATAAACCGGTTGAACAGCCTCGCAAGAAATCCTATCTCGTCGCTTCGCACGATATCGATCCTCATGGTCAGATCTCCACGCCCCGAAGCGATGGTCCTCAGTCCTTCCACCATGGACCTAACGGGGTTTATCAGAATCCTCCTGAGCAGCATGAATGCTCCGACCCCCACCAGGATAGCAAGCCCTGCCGCAATGAATACGATCTGGATCAGACGCCGGTCAAAGCCGGCAGAGAAATCGCTCCTCTTGATTCCGGTGGAGAGCACCCCGACGACCTCCCCTCGTTCGTTCCTCAGAGGATCATATGCAGTGACGTAGTGTTCCCCGGAAATGATCGTCTTTCCCCGATAGCTTCTGTTTTCCCTGAAGACAGCATCATAGGCCGTCTCCTCGAGCCTTGTTCCCAGAGCTCGGGTTCCATCGGCCGCCATGATCGTTGTGGCGACGCACACGTCCCCCATGAAGATCGTCGCAGTTCCCCCGAAGAATTCTTTGATCTTGTCGGGAAGCTCATGATTTCCATTGATGAGATAGTCTCCTGCCAGGAGCTTTCCTTCGACGATTCTGAACGCATCTCCTTTGTTCTCGAGAAGATCCCGGAAGACGTGCATGCGGGTTTCCTGAGTTTGCGCAACGATTCTCCCGAGTTCTCTGTGAACGTTCACGAAACACATCGACGTTATCACCGTGAGTGATCCAAGAATGCAGCAAAGAACGAGGGCGACAATTTTCGTGCTGATAATGAATTGTCTCATGCCGCCATCCACAAGGTTATTCTATCCCGGTTTTCCGATGGGAGTGATCGCGCGCTCTCATCAGCATGCTCTGCAGGATGCCTCATCGTTACAAGCCTTTTGCACGCCCCTGTTCCAGGGGGACTGCATGATCTGTCCTTGTGAGGTGCATCGGTACTCCCGTTGGAAATCTTTATGGTTTTTCCTGCTCTCTGGGGTGCGTTTCACTGGCCCGATGATCCATACTATTTCCGATATCTCAGGGGTTATCACTGATGAGAAGCCCCCCGTGCAAAGATCTTCCAACACAACCCCCTGCCCTATCTCATGCGGCCGGCAGTACGGCTCTTTCAGTTCGATCAGTCCGGCAGTGTCTTCTCGGGCATGACACAGCCCTGGACATCGTCTAGCAGCGTCTTATACTGTTTCTATACGACTCTACACACGACCCCATCAGGAGAAAGACATGGCTGAAACGATCATGGCGGCAGCAGTTCAGATGAAAGCAACGTTTGGGGATGTCGAAGCAAACCTGCTCAAGGCGGAGAAACTCGTTGAAGAGGGAGCCCGCAAAGGGGCGAGGATCATCATCCTCCCGGAATTTTTCACCACACCCGTTGCATTTCACCCGACGCTCCTTGCAGCCTCACTGCCGCTGGAGGGAAAAGCGTATGAACTCCTGGTGAACAAGGCGAAAACTCACCAGGCGTATGTGGGTGGCTCCTACCTGGCCGCCAGAGGCGGCGAGGTCTACAACACCTTTGTCCTGGCCATGCCCGACGGAAGAACAGCCACTCACGACAAGGATCAGCCCACCATGTGGGAAAACTGCTACTATGTGGGAGGCAATGACGATGGGATACTGAACACCCCTGTCGGAACCATCGGTGCGGTCCTGTGCTGGGAGTTCATCAGGACCAGAACCGTTCAGAGACTGCTGGGCAAGGTTGATCTCATTGTGGGAGGCTCCTGCTGGTGGAGCATTCCGTCAGGGTGGCCGCCCCGGTCTTTCTGGCAGTGGCACCACCGTAAAAACAGAACCCTGATGTCACAAACGTCGGCAACCTTTTCCCGTCTGCTCGGGACCCCTGTCATCCATGCTGCCCATGCAGGGGACTTTCGTGCATCCATGCCTCTGATGCCCGGAATTCCCTATGCTTCATCTTACCTCGGGGAAACTCAGATCGTCGACAGAACCGGGGTTGTCCTTGCCAGAATGAAAGCCGAAGAGGGAGAAGGGGTCATTGCGGCAGAGATCATTCCCGGCAGGGTCTCGCCTACCCAGAGCTACTCCACCTCGTTCTGGATCCCGAGGCTTCCCGTGCTCTTCAGGTTTGTCTGGACCTATCAGAATGTCTACTGCAGGCACTATTACCGAAACGCAAAGGCGAAGGGCAGACTCCTGGCTGCACGGCAGGAGACAACCCCGTCCAATCCTTCCCCAAACCGGGAGAGTTCGTCGGAGCACACTTCATAAATCTGCGAACATCATCGAGCGTCCCGGATGGTTCTGGTGTGACGACCAGGGTTCAGCGGATTTGGGTTCCGGTCTTTTCCGTGAAGCAGCTCTCGGCGTGACTCTCTGCGTGGTTCTGAAATTACCCGGAAATAATTCCTCTCATGCCGTCATCCTGAGAACGTAGAGCGAATCTTCAGGGTGCTCATGGAGAACATGTTGCCCCGCCTTTCAGGGTCTGAAGGCGAGAGGACAAAACCCTTTTTTCCCCGGTCATCCACACAGGCGATGGTCACTTCCCCCACGTGCCGGAACGTCTCGGGATCCATCACGAACGTCAGCTCATCGATCTCGTGGATCAGATCGGCCTCGCGGATGGAATCTGCACAGAGATACAGCGTCGGATTGATGCATCCCGAGAAGTGCAGCTGAATGCGAAGGGGCAGTTCAACCTTCCCCTCTGCGATCATTGCCCTTATGATCTCCCCGACGCCTGGTTCCAGCATGATCACGGGTATCGCTTCCCTCCCTTTTCCTGTTCACCCCGTTGGGAATACGTGAGACGCTCTTCGTGAGTGTATCTGAAGAATTGTATGACCCGCCACAGTTCTGTCAAGATAAAAACCCGGCTCTCTGTGTTGATCGGGCGGGGAAGTATCATCAACAGTCACCAACGTCGAAGAAGACCCCTGCCCTGATACATTTTTGGGCATCCTCACGCCTTCCGGCACTTCAGCACCACGCCGTGAAATTGTTTCCCTGGCCGCCACGTTTCACTTGACACAGCAAAGATGAAGCCTGTATCAACGCCATGAGATGTGGGCACAGGCACCCATCTGGCCCCAAGGAGGTTTCACATGGAAAAGGTAGATCTCGAGCAGACCCTGGTGCTCATCAAGCCCGATGCAATGAAAAACTCGCTGACCGGGTACATCCTCTCCCAGCTTTCCGAGTTTCACACAGGGCTGAGATTCGCTGCAGCCAAGATTGTCAATGTCGGCACGATCCTCGCCGAGGAACACTACGCGGAACACGTCGGAAAAGCGTTCTTCCCGTCACTCCTCGACTACATCCAGGGCAGGCTTCACTACCCTGAGGCACCATGGAAACGAAGGGTGATCGCCTTCGTTTACCTCGGACCGGATGCCATCAAAAAGATCAGGGGCATTGCCGGCCCCACGAATCCCCACGAAGCACGGGAGGAAAAGCCGGGGTGCATTAGAGCCCTGGGCACGGTTGTTCCCATCAAGGATGCGAATGGAAAGGAAATCGGCGACCGGGTGGAAAATCTCATCCACGCTTCCGCCAATCCTGAAGACGCGGAGCGCGAGATCAAGCTGTGGTTCAAACCCACGGACATTCCGCCTGAGATGCGGGGCTATG
>DSBG01000132.1 GCA_011046135.1 Deltaproteobacteria bacterium | reverse complement strand
CCTTCGTGAAGAACTACCTGGGGAGACATGGACAGTATCCGAGCGACTGGGCCGTGCTGCACTACGATGCGGTCTATGCCCTGAAACAGGGGATCGAGAAGGCTGGCTCCATCGAGAGCCCTGCTGTCAAGGATACGCTTTCGGGTTCAACCATCCGCACCACCAGGGGCATGCTCACCTTCCGCACGATTGACAATCAGCTCAACTGCCCATCCTACGTCGGTATGGTCGGGAAAGACCCAGCATACCCGTTCCCGATCTACAAGGACCTGGTGATCGTTCAGGGAGAGAAGTCCTGGAGGAGCGAGCGAGAGATCCAGGCCTCTCGTGACAAGAGGTAGATACCATCGTTTCCAACCTCCTTTCTTTAAGGATTCCCTACTGTGAATGCAGGACCTTCCCCGGTCCTGCACTTTTTTCTTGAAGAGATTGCACCACGTCAATAAGAAGGAGAGAGCATGACTGAACGAATAGAGCTTGAAAAAATTCTCTCTTCAGACGAGTGTTCTTTTATCGATGACTATGTCACATCCCTTGGCGAAGCCGAACTCCTCACATCCCTTTCCGGGATGCTGCAGGATCGTTTCTCTCTCAGACTCGACCTAGACCCGGACATCATCGGCGGGCTCATTCTCGACAGTTCGAACCTCCCAGGCAGTGCTTCTGCCGCGTGTCGCCCCAGAAGCGAACGCGAATGCGCTGCAATCGTCCGTGCCTGTTTTTCCGCGAAAATCCCTGTCACGGTTTCAGCCGGGAGATCGAACCTCACGGGCAGTGCCACCCCTGAAGGCGGGGTCCTCCTCTCCCTGGAACAGATGAAAACCCCGGAGGTTCGCGTCGATGTTGAAAAGATGACGGTACGATCACCGGTGGGTATCATCCTCGAGGACCTCAGGAAAGAGGTCCTGGAACAGAGCTCCAACACCCTTGTCTTTCCCGTCGATCCCACCAGCAGGACCGATGCCATGGTGGGCGGTTCCCTCGCGTGCAATGCATCCGGCTTTACCCCGGGTGACCCGGGTGCCATGAGAAACTGGGTCGAACAGCTCGATGTCCTGATGCCTGACGGACACATGATCCGGGCCCGCAGGGGACACTACCTCTCCAGGGATGGTGTCTTTATCCTGTCTCACGACGCTGCAGAGATCGTCCTTCCCATACCCCGGTATGCCAGGCCCGAGATCAAGAATGCCAGCGGGCCCTTTTCCTCTCCCGACGGGGTCATGGATTTCGTGGATCTCATCATCGGCAGCGAAGGGCTCTTCGGTATCGTCACCGCATGTGAGCTCAGGCTCGCAAGGCGTCCCCACGAATATCTCGATCTCTTTTTCTCACTCAAGGACGAGTCCCTGACCCTCGCTTTTCACGAGTATCTCCACGAGAAACTCTCGGGGAACTTCAGCGGCCTGAGTGCCTTCGAGTATTTCGGCGTCAACTGCAGGAAGTACATGGACCACGAGAGCAAGCTCTTTTCCGGGGATGACCAGGTGGGCATCTACCTGCAGGTTCCGCTATACGACCTCACCATCGACGATGCCGCCCAGCAGTGGTACGAGATCCTCACAGAAGCCCCCTGCATCATCGACGAAAACGCCATCAAGATGATGACCACGGACAAGGACCGGGCCATCTTCCTCGAGGCGCGCCACTCCATGCCGTCCCGCTCCCTCGAGGTGGTTCAGCGAAGGGGGACGTACACCATCATGACGGACACGGTGGTGCCCAGGGACCAGTTTGGAACGTTTCTGAACTACACCCACGAGCTGTTGAAGGATGAGGGGCTCGACTATCTGACCTTCGGGCACCTGGGAGACTGCCACTTGCACTTCATGATCCTGCCCGAGGCATCACAGCTCACGCGAGCCACCGAGGTTTACGAACTCATCATCGAAAAGTCCGCGGAACTCGGGGGGGTCTATTCCGGGGAACACGGCACGGGAAAGCGCAAGCGGGGTGATTTCCAGAAATGCTACGGTGCTTCTGCCCTCGAGCAGCTCTGTGCCACGAAGCGGGCCATCGACCCCCACTTCCTGCTCAACCGTGGCAATGTCATTCCCTGCCAGGCTCACGCAGCTGAAGCAGAGCCGTGATGGGGAGAAAGGGGCTGATCAGCCGCGGGCAGGTTCACAGAGGCTGTAGGGCATGTTTCTCAGGTGCCGGGTCGCCCTGTTCTTGGTGGTGAAGTCCTGGAAAGCCCGTCTGACCGCCTCTGGGGGAAGATCGAGCACTTTGGCGGTCTGCACCTCGTCCACTGCGTGCTCCCAGGCATACAAAAGGAGATCGAGCTTCTCGAAGGGGATGCGGAAAAAGAATTCCTGATCGCTCACCGGCAGGGAAAAGGTGTCCGGGCTCGGCACCCGCTCGATGATCTCCCCGGGAACATCTAGGTATCGGGCGATCTGGTAGATCTGATCCTTGTAGAGGTGAGCGATGGGCTCCGTATCGGTTCCTCCGTCTCCATACCTGCAGAAATCACCGAGCAGATACTCGGTTCGGTTTGTGGTTCCCGCAACGACCAGATTTCTCCGATCCGCCTCTGCATAGAGGTGGAGCATGCGGGCCCTGATCTTGATGTTTGCACTCGACGTGATGAACCTGAAGCCTTCGGTGCTCAGTCTTTTTTTGCTGATGCTTCCGTCAGGAAGCTGCACCTGGAGAACGTAGACACTGTAGGAATCCCTCTCCAGAAGATCGGAGGGCAGCACGATGTTGTACCTGCACCCCTGCCTGAACTCCGGAATCAGCTTCCTGATATACTCGTCACGTCTGGTATAGGGAAACACACTCTCAACAGTGGAAGAAACATCGATCTCGCGGTGTTCTATGCCGAGCTGTCTGGCATGATCACCAGCATAGGAACTGCTGAGGGGATTCGACTCCTTCTCCGGCAGGATGAGCCCGACCACCTGATCCTTGCCCAGGGCATTCACGGCCAGGGCGGCCATGACCGCTGAGTCGATCCCTCCGCTGAGTCCAACCACGATTCCAGAACGTCGATAGACCTCCCGCACCTGCTCGCGGAGAAAAACACACACTCGAGTCACTTCATGTTCGGGATCAATGTTCAAGATATCTCTGGTAAAAAGCATCGCGCTTCCTCATTCGTCCGTGTTGTTGTCAGAGGCTGAGAAGTCTCTTGATAACGATCGTCTTCGTGGGATTTCTTCATAAGCCTTTTCTGTTCGTCGGGAAAAAAATCCCTCTCCCTGGCGGCCATCGTCACAAAGGGCTCAGCCTATTGAAGGTGGATGCATCGGGGAGCCCTTTCCGCACGTACATGCACGCTTTTTTACATTGAAATTATCATATTTGCTTTATATGATGCCGATAGTGCACTCAAGAGAAAATATATGCGAGGGGTTTTTTTCTATGACTGAGGTCAGGTCAACCATCATGGAATTCATCAGGGAAAACTTTATTCTGGGCAGAAGCGATGCGAGTCTCGACGGAGATGAATCGCTGATCGAGGCCGGCATCATGGACTCTACCGGAGTCCTCGAACTCGTCGAGTTTCTCGAGGCAACCTACAGCATCCACATAGAAGATGAGGAGTTGGTTCCGGAAAACCTGGAAACCATCAATAATATTATTGCGTTCTTGAATCGAAAAGGAGTTGCCGAGGAGGCCGGGAGCTAATGATCTTCTGTTCACGATGCGTACTTCCGGACACTTTCCCCGGCATCTCATTCGATGATGCGGGAACGTGCAACTACTGCAGAAACATCCCCCTTCCCTCTCAGGAGGAAAAGCGCGTTCACCTCAAGAAGTTCGAAGATCTCCTTGAAGAAAAACGGGGGAAGCAGACCTATGACTGTCTGCTCGCATTCAGCGGTGGCAAGGACTCCACCTACACCCTCTATCTCTTGAGAAAAAAATACGATCTGAACGTCCTGGCCTTTGTTTTTGACAACGGATTCATATCCGAGACGGCCAAACGCAACATCCAGACCATGACCGACACCCTGGGGGCAACCCATATCATCTTTCGCCCCCCCTTCGATCTCATGAGGAACACCTTTTCCCTCGCCGCGGGAAAAGACATCTACAGCCCAAAGACCCTCGACCGGGCAAGCTCCGTGTGCACCACCTGCATCGGAATGGTCAAGGGAATGATCCTCAAGACAGCCCTTGCCAATAACATACCCCTGGTTGCCTTTGGGTGGTCGCCCGGCCAGGCACCCATCAGTTCGGCCATCATGCAGACCAATCCGAGGCTCCAGCGGATCTCGCACAGGACGGTCCGTGACCCCCTGGTCGCCCTTGCGGGAGACGAGATCAGGCGATACTTCCTCGGCGATGAAGACCTCTTGATCGACCCGTCCAGGTGGCCCGTGAACATTCATCCCCTGGCGTTCATGGAGTACGACGAGGGCGTCATCTTCGACACGATCAGTTCCCTGGGTTGGGAAAAGCCGCTAGACACCGATCCAAACTCTACCAACTGCCTCCTGAATGCCCTTGCAAACCATCTTCACAGGAAGCGTTTCTCTTTTCATCCCTACGCGTGGGAAATTGCCGGCATCGTCAGATCAGGGTCCATGAGCCGGGAAGACGCGATGGAAAAGGTCTATCAGGACGAAGACATGGACATGGTGCGCCTGGCAGCCAGGGCACTAGGAATCGAGGTTGACTCCTGAGGATGTTTTTTCGGGCGATGTTGTGGCAATGAGCATGGTTGGCTCGACGCCCTTGATGTTGACTTCCTTCAGAAATCTTTTCAACAGGATATCCTCAGGGTCCTTTACCTTTTTCAGGGCCTGGGAGATCTCGATTTTCCCCGCGGCAAACGTCTCATGGCCTCCACCCTTGCCGATACCATGACAGATCTTGTGCGCCAGGATTCCAGCCATGTAGTTCGGTCGTGTCGTGCGGATGGAAAACAGCAGGTTTCCGTTGTGTTTTCCATAGCACAGACACCACCGGATTCCTTGCATCTGGATGAGTTCGTCCGCAAACTCCCCGATCATCTCGGGCCAGCCAAGCATCTCTACGCGGGCAACGAGCGCATCACCGTAGATTTTGGTGTTGTTCAGCACCGAGCAGAGTTCGACAAAATACTGTCTGGGGAGTTCGGGGTGCTCAATGCGGGTGAGTTTTTTCTGAAGGATATAGGGGTAGAGGAAAATTGATGCCTTGATGTCTGCGTCGTTGGATTGTCTCCCCAGGTCTCTGGTATCGGACTTGATCCCGTAGAACAGTGCGGTGGCGATTTTCCTGTCAACGGGAAGCCCCAGCAGCCGCAGGTACTGGGTGATGATGGTAGAGGTGCTTCCCATGTCTTTCGGGATGTCCATGTACTCGACCTTGGTGGAAGATTTTCTCAGGGGGTGATGGTCGATGACAATATTCGGACGTACGCCGTTGGGCAGGAAGAGATTCCCGGTAAGCGGTTGGCAGTCGACGGCGGCGATCACGGAATAGTTCCTGATGGACAAGGAAGAAAGGGGGACCATATCGATATCCAGAAGGTTGACCATGCTCTGGTTCTCGGCGCGACCGATGATTCCGCTGTAGGCAATGATAGAGGACACTCCCAGGGATCTGCGGAAAATGTATTTAAGGCCGCACGCTGCAGCAATACTGTCGGGATCGGGGTTATCGTGGGTTACGATAAGGACTTTTCTCTTGCCCTTGAGCAGTGTGAAAAGCTTTTCTTCCAGGTCCTGTTTTGTCATGTCGCCATTCCTGGTGAAACGATCGTGCTCACGATACGTGAAGCCCTGTCATGGTGGGAACCCTTCCAGTAGATCCGAGTACATGAGGGGCATCGGGAGAATCTCTCCTGGGTTTGGTACGTATACTCAGGCACCAGGCTTCGAACCTCTTCCCGGCTCACTGCTTCGAGAAGGTTGTTGCATACGCAGCACCTGCTGAATGGACGATATCCGGCTTTCAGATCTACAGAAGCAGCAAGTTCATGCAGTTGTTCCTGAACATGGTCGCTCCTGACGAGCACGGCACTCTCGTGCGACGCCAGAGAATGGTTCCTCGTCAGGATTATCCTGTTTTCCAATCGAGCAGTCTTCACTCGTTCCTCATTCCACGATTGCATGTATTCTGCGTCAAACCCCAGGATTCTCAGCCATCGTGCAAGCCGACCCAGGTTCTGGTCACACAGAAAACATGTCGCCTGGCCTGAACGCATCTCTGACATGGACCACTCTTCTGTCAGGGCCTACTGCAACGACATCGAAACGCATCTGAGCGTGATGAAGGCCATGCTTCTTCACAAAAAACCGTGATGCCTTGATGATTCGCTCCTGTTTGCGCACCGGAATCCACTCGAGGGGATCACCGAAGGATGTTCCGGTAGCATGCTTGACCTCGACGAAGACCAGCGTATTCTCCTCTATGGCTACGATGTCGATCTCTCCAATTCTCGCGTGAAAATTCTTCTCAAGAATCCTGAACCCCTCTCTCTCGAGGTGGGCACTTGCGATCTCCTCTCCTCGTGCTCCCTTGGCTCGTGTGGATTCACCGTACACCCCGGAACGACCTCCTGTGAAGAGGGCACGGGCCAAACGTCTCTAGTGCATGGAGATGTTCTCGGGTGGGGTAGCCCTTGTGCCTCGCAAAACCGTATTCAGGATAGAGGCTGTCCATTCTCGTCATGAGCCTGTCCCGGGTCACCTTGGCCACAATACTGGCTGCGGAGATGGAGGGCTCAGACTGGTCGCCTTTAATGAGGGTTGTACACGCACAAGGGAGCACGGGTGCACTGGTTCCATCGATAAGTGCGTAGACGGGTTTCCTGTCGAGATGTGCCAGGGCATCCTGCATGGCCCTGTGTGTTGCATTGAGGATGTTCACGGCATCGATGGAAGGAGCATCGACCATGGACACTCCCATCCAGACCTTTTCACTCGAACACAGTCTTTCAAAGAGAATTTCTCTGCGGGCTGCACTGAGCTGCTTCGAGTCGCGCATGTGTTCCCTCAGACCGCAGTCCGGTTCCATGATGACCGCCGCTGCGACGACGGGACCCGCGAGGGGACCTCTCCCCGCCTCGTCGATGCCACAGAGCGGCCAGTGTCCGCGTGTTATGAGATCTTCTTCGATCCCAGATCTAGCCACGAAGTTCTTTGAGACGCGCGGCCTTACCTCTCCGTTGACGCAGGTAGTAGAGTTTGGCTTTGCGAACCTTGGCACGGCTGATTACCTCAATTTTTTCCACCGAGGGGGCATGGAGGGGAAAGACCCGTTCAACTCCCACCGCGTACGACTGCTTGCGTACGGTGATGCTGTCCCTGTTGTTTCCCCGGTGCCGGGCAATGACGACCCCCTCGAAGAGCTGAGATCTCTGCCTGGCTCCCTCAACGATTCGTGTTGCAACCCGTACACGATCACCGATGCGTATCTCGGGCAGATCCTGTTTCATCTGCGCCTTTTCGAATGCATCCACAATATTCATGGGTTCCTCCCTAAGATCCGGTCTAGTGCTATGGAGACGGCTGAGCGGACGGACAGGTGGTTGAAATCGCCCTCACCCGCAATGGGTTCGATGACGGCATCCAGTTCTCGGAACAGTCGCGATGAAAGCCCCCAACCGGTTCCGAACAGCAAGCAGACATCCCGGGTGCGTACGAGGGAACGAGCCTCGTCCCAGCTGATACAACCGTCAACGTTTTTTGCCGATGTGCCTACCATATATGCCCCTGTGGCCTGCTGTACTTCATCCAAATTCTTTGCCAGCCGAACGATCTCGAATGCTTTCTTGCGGAGCGGATTATACTCCCCCCCGAATCCATCGAGCCAGTGGTCCATGATCCTGCGGGCAAACTCCAACTGTCTCTGGTATGGGTGAACGATATAGAGCGTATCTATGCCATATGTCAAGCACACTCTTGAGAGATCGTGGAGATCGAGATTTGTAATGGCCGTCGTAATTTCCTGACCGTTCTTATCCTGGCACGGCCAGTGCATGAGCCCCACAGAAACCACAAAAACGTTCTCCTTTCAGGGTTTCTTCTTTCCGGGATCATGGGGCCGTGTTTCAGGCAGGGATCTCTCCAGAAGCTCGGGCCTCATCTGCCTGGTCTTTTCGAGAGACTGAGCATCCCTCCACTGCCTGATCCGCTGATGATTCCCGGATAGGAGCACCTCAGGTACAGCCAATCCTCTGAAGCTACGGGGGCGTGTATAGTGTGGATGTTCAAGCAGGCCTGCATAGTGGGAATCTCCCGTGGCAGTCGTGTCTTTTCCCAGGACTGAAGGGATGAGACGGACAACGGCGTCCACGATGACCATTGCAGGGATTTCTCCCCCGGTCAGCACATAGTCCCCGATGGAGAGCTCTTCATCGACAAACAGGGCGTTCACACGCTCATCGATCCCTTCATAGTGGCCGCAGATGATGGTGAGATCAGTCTCTAAGCTGAGTCGCAGGGCATCCTCCTGTTGAAACAGGCCGCCCCGCGGTGTGGTGAGGATCGTGTGTCCCCTCTCTGGAAGGCTCTCCAGGGCTCGTGCGATGGGCTCGGGCCTCAGGATCATGCCTCCCCCTCCCCCATAGGGTGCATCGTCGACAACACGATGCGTCCCAAGTCCGAATTCCCTGAGATCAATGAGTCGAATCTCAATGATTCCCTTGCACGAGGCTCTGTGGATGATGCTCTCTTCAAATACGCACCTGAACATCCCGGGAAACAGCGAGATAAGGTTGATCCTCATGGGGGCCCTTTTCAGTCGAGGAGGTCTTCGAGCAGGGATGTGTCAATACGCAGGAACCCTTTTTCCACGGAGATCTCCCTGACAACATCTTTCGTTGCAGGAATGTAGTAGTGCTTCTCGGGATCGACTACGTACACGTCATTGCTCCCGGTGGAGAAGATCGATACGACCGTGCCCAGGGACCTTCCCTGGAGATCGATCGCCTGCAGTCCAATAATGTCCCGCCAGTACTCCTCGTCCTGATCCGTTGATCCGAGCTGATCTCTGGTGATGAAGAGCGTCTCTCCGCGGAGACGTTCCACCTGATCCCTTCTGGAAATCCCCTCGAGTTCAAGGAGGATGAAATCTGTCGACTGAATGCAGGAGACCACCTTCAAGGGTCTCCCGCTCTTCCCGATGATCAACTGGGTATACGTTTTAAACTGTGCAAACGATTCCCCGTACGGCTTTACCTGGATCTTGCCATGGAGACCGAACGACCCGTGTATCTGTGCGATCTCGATGAGATCACGTTTCATCTCTTCCTATTCGATAATTTCCAGCACCGCCCGTTTCTTGATCTTTGTGGATGCTGCCGTGAGGAGCGTTCGCATTGCCCGGGCCGTGCGTCCCTCTTTTCCGATCACCTTCCCCAGGTCTGACTTTGCTACCCGCAGCTCGATTACAGAGGTAACCTCACCCGCAACCTCGGAAACCGAAACCTCATCGGGATTGTCAACGAGCGCTTTGGCAATGTATTCGATGAGCTCTCTCATGATTTACCCCCAGCTTCAACAAAATGAACAATCGGATTAGATGGATTTTCCGCTGTCTTTGATGAGTTTTTTGACCGCGGGTGTGAGCTGACCGCCGTTTCGGGTCCATTCCTTTATTCTGTCGACATCGAGAGTGATGCTCTCCGGCCTTGTCTTGGGGTTAAAATGACCGACAATCTCTATGAACCTGCCATCGCGCTTGAATCTTGAGTCAGCAACAACGATCCTGTAGAATGGTTTCTTCTTTGAGCCTCCGCGTGTCAGCCTGATATTCACCGCCATGTGTTTTATGTCCCCCTTGTAGAATAAGTAAGTAGCCTCACTTATAGTATAAGCCTGAAGCTTGTCAAGCACTGAATCCCCGGCCTGTCAGCCACACTGGATCGTCCAGGGATGACAGCGTCGGCCGGGAATCTCGATCCCGGACAAAAGGGTGTCAATCGACGTCTTTCGCGAGTTGAAGAATTTCCATGGGAAGGTTCACGCCCAGTGCCTTGACCTGGTTGGTGTCCACAAGGATATTGAGATCGTCCTGTCTGAGAATCGGAAGGGTTGAAGGGTCTGATCCATCCCTGAGAATCTTGACAGCCTGTCTGCCGGAGAGTCCACCAATGGTTGAGAAATCGGATCCCACATACAACAGGGCACCGGGCACTTTTCCCAGCACAAAACTGAATATGGGGATCTTCTGTTCCAGGGAGATCTGCGCGAGTTTTTTCGTCTCCTCGTAGTCGCGCAAGCCATAGTAGGTGTCCAGAGGTATGGCAAAGGCCTGTACACCCTGGCCGAGCAGTTCGTTCACAGCAGTGGTGATACTTTCGGATTTTCCGACTTCCTTCGAGAGGAAGGTCATGCCTACCCCAGGGCCATGCTTCTTTGCTTCTTCCACGTGGGCAAGGGCGTTGTCATCATCCGATTGAATGATTGCCACGGTGGCGATCGTCGGAAAGGCGAGTCTCACGATCTGGAGGGCGTCCTTCATGTTCATGTACAGTGTTGCACCGGTGCAGCCCTTTCCTCCCTCGGTCAACGAAGGGCATCCGGCAGCCTCGGGGATGGCCACGGCAGTAAAGACCAGGGGAATGCCAGCCTCCACAATCTTGTCCCGCGAATACTTTGTTGCAGGGGTACCGATGGTGAGCACGAGATCGGGTTTTACGCCGACGATTCGCGAGGTTTCTCTCTTGATGCGCATGAGCACGCCGATCTTGCTCCACAGTCCCGATTTCTCCACATCGAAATCAAGGATCGCCCTGTTGACCGTGAGATTTCTCCCCTGGGCGAGGCCACCCTTCTCCAGCTCCGTGAGGAAACTCTCATAGGCCTGCTGGTATGGTTCAATGGCAGTAACCTGGAGAACCTCGATCCTGTAGTTCTTCTCCTGTGCGCTGCACACCGATGAAAGAATGATTCCGGTCACGATACAGAGAATCAGTACACCTGTCTTGTTCATGTCCCCTCCCCCTTCCTTAGCTATGATCTCACGTTCAGCCCACCTCTCGATGAACAGTTAAAACCCTATCGGGATTTATGTGCCCCCGGTTGAATATGGGCGTCAAAGGATCAATGCGTTGCCTGCGCTCAGTGCATGAGAACGATGCTCATGACCCGGTTTTTCTGCAGAGACGTGATTCTTTTTCATCGTGGTTCCGGGACCCCTGTCCCCTGGCAAGACGTTCTTCGAGAAACTGTCCCGTGTATGAACGTGATTCCCTGGCTATCTCTTCCGGACTCCCCTGGGCCACGATCCGCCCCCCCTCGTCTCCCCCTTCCGGGCCGAGGTCAATGACATGATCGCATGACAGAATGATATCGAGATTGTGTTCTATCACGATGACGGTGTTGCCTTCATCCACGAGCCGATGCAGAACGAGCAGAAGTTTGTTGATATCGTCAAAGTGGAGTCCCGTGGTCGGTTCATCGAGGATGTACGCTGTTCTTCCCGTGGAACGCTTCGAAAGCTCACGGGCCAGTTTTGTCCTCTGGGCCTCCCCGCCGGAGAGCGTTGTGGCGCTCTGTCCCAGCTTGATGTAGTCCATGCCCACATCGATGAGCGTCTGGAGTTTTCTCTTGATTCTCGGGACTGCCTCGAAGAGCGTGTACGCCTGGCTCACGGTCATATTTAGGACATCCGCTATGGACATCCCCTTGTATCGAATTTCCAGCGTCTCATCGTTGAAGCGTCTTCCGTTGCACTGATCGCAGCGCACAAAAACATCGGGAAGGAAGTGCATTTCTATCTTGATGAGCCCGTCTCCCTGACAAGTCTCACACCTGCCGCCCTTTACATTGAAGCTGAACCTTCCCGGTTTGTACCCACGCACCCTTGCGTCCGGCAGGAGAGAGAAGAGCTCCCTGATCAGGGTAAATACCCCGGTGTACGTTGCAGGATTGGATCGGGGTGTCCTTCCGATGGGGCTCTGGTCAACGTTGATAACCCTGTCGATGTATTCCCTTCCCGTAATGGTTCCTGAGCCTGTGATAATGTTCCTTGATCCGGAAAGAGAACGCGAGAGGTTCTCATAGAGTGTGTCGATGATCAGGCTGGACTTTCCGGACCCTGAGACACCGGTCACACAGGTGAAGAGGCCGATGGGAATATCCACGTCCACCTGTTTGAGATTGTTGATCCCTGCACAGCGGATGCCCAGGAAGGCGTTCTTTGGTTTTCTCCTCGTTGCCGGAGCGTGGATTGCCTTTCTGCCTGAGAGATAGTGGCCTGTCAGAGAGTGCTCACTCTCAAGCAGTTCTGCCGGTTTGCCCTGAAACACAATGTGTCCTCCGAGCTCTCCTGCACCGGGGCCCATGTCGATCACGTGGTCTGCCGCCGAAATGGTGTTTTCATCGTGCTCCACCACGATGAGCGTGTTTCCGAGATCTCTCAGGCGCTTCAAGGTGGTGATGAGCCGTTCGTTGTCTCGCTGGTGGAGACCGATGGTTGGTTCATCCAGGATATACATCACCCCCATGAGTGCCGAGCCGATCTGGGTTGCCAGTCGTATACGCTGTGCCTCCCCCGAGGAGAGCGTTCCTGCAGAACGGTTCAGCGTGAGATACCCGATACCGACAGAGGTGAGGAACCCGAGACGGTCTCTGATCTCTTTCATGAGCCTGCTGGCGATCTCTTCATCCTTGGGACTCAGGCTCAGGGTGTCGAAAAAAGAAATGAGTTCATCCACGCTCAGTGTGGTCAGATCGAAGATGTTCTTTTCCCCGATGAAGACGTGGAGAACCTCCTTCTTGAGTCGTGCCCCCTGGCATTCGGGGCAGACCATGTTGTTCAGAAATCTCGAAATATCATGGCTTATTTCGCCTGTTTCATTTTCTTTGAGTCTCCGGGTGAGGTTTGGAATCAACCCTTCGAAGGACGTCGAATACGTCTCTGCCGCCCCTGATCCGTACAGGAGGATATTCTGCACGTCCTGGTCAAGGGATTCGAAGGGTGCATTCACGTCAAACTGCAGTGTCCTTCCGAGGTGACGGATCATCCGGGAGGCAAATCTGCCCGGAGGTACGCCCCAGGGAATCAGGGCCCCCTCCATGAGAGATTTGTTCCGATCCGGGAGAACGAGGTCGGGGTCGATCTTCAGAAGCACTCCCAGTCCATTGCACACCCCACATGCGCCGTGGGGATTGTTGAAAGAAAACGTGCGCGGCAAAATCTCGGGAAACGAGATGTTGCACTCCGGGCAGCTGTAGTGTTCCGAGTAGATCGCCACAGCACCCGCGTCATCTTCAACCTTGAGGATGCCTCCGGAAAGCCGGGTGGCGATTTCGATGGAATCGAGGAGACGGGACATGACCCCTTCCTTGATCACCAGCCTGTCGACTACTGCCTCGATGGTGTGTTTCTTGTTCTTGTCCAGGGACGGGGTGTCCTCGATATCAAAGGTCTGCTCATCGATACGCACCCTGACAAACCCTTCACGAGCAAGGTTCTCCAGGAGCTTGGCATACTCTCCCTTCCTCCCGGTCACCATGGGTGCATACAGGATCACCCGTGCCCCGGGAGGTGAGGCGCCTACAGCCTGGGCCATCTGCTGCACGGTCATGGATTCGATGGGTCTGCCGCAATTCCAGCACCTGGGGGCTCCGATCCGTGCGAAGAGGACCCTGAGGTAGTCGTAGATCTCGGTGATGGTTCCCACCGTGGATCGCGGGTTGTTCGACGTGTTCTTCTGTTCGATGGCAATGGCTGGAGACAGGCCGTCAATGGATTCCACCTGTGGTTTCGGCATCTGCTCGAGGAACTGCCGTGCATAGGCGCTGAGCGACTCGACATACCTCCTCTGTCCCTCGGCATAGAGGGTATCGAAGGCCAGCGACGATTTCCCGGATCCAGAAACGCCGGTAATCACCACGAGCTTGTTGCGCGGTATGCTGACATCGATCCCTTTGAGATTGTGTTCACATGCGCCCTTGATTTCTATGTATTCTTTCATGGCCCTCTGGTGCGATTCTCAACCGCCTCTCCGGTCCAGAGTCCGATTTTCTCACGGTGAGGTTCGTCTCTCGGTCGGAGGATTTTCCCGATTCCCGTGAGGGAATCAGTTTTTCTGTACAACCCGTTACAGGTACATCCCGATGAAGTGTTCAGCCATGATCATTCTGAGCCAGTGTTCGAATGCCTCCTGGCGTGATTGTTCCTCGAGAATCCGTGTAATCTCATCCCGCGCCTCATCAAGACCCTTCATTCCCACTCTTCCTTTTTCCATGACCTTGTAGATAATGGTGAATCCACCGGTGTCGATGGGTCCGATGATGTCCCCGGGCTCGGCTCCCGACAGGGCATCCTTGGCAACCGGAGAGAGCTGGTTGATGGCTATCCAGCCGATATCAGTTCCGCCCGAACCAATGACATCGGAATAGGAACGGGCAACCTCGTCGAAATCCCCTCCCTCGCGGATCTCGTCGAGCGCCCGTTGCGCCTTTTCCCGATTGTCCCTGGTGAGAATCTGCTTGAGGCGCAGAGATTCTCTGCCGGTGTAGGCGTCATTGTTTTCATAGTAGGTCTGGATCATGGTTTCTGTTACAACAACCCGTGATTTGACCATGATTTCCATCAGGGTCGTCTTCATGACCATGGTTGTGGCGCTCGCGATGTCGAGCCCCGTCCGTGCGGCGAAATCCTGTGCTTCACTGAGCTCAACGGCGGGCAGTCCCAAGGACCGGTAAACTTTTTCGACGATGATATCTTCGACCATGAGCTGGAGCACCTGGTGCCATGTCTCCCTATCCTCCAGACGACCCCCGAGATCCTTGATTTTGTTCTGGAGATCCGAATACATGATAATCTTCTCATCCACAACTGCCACTATCCCGTCGATCATCAAGGAGCGGGCGGACGAAACCGGAAGGAAAATCAGGAAAAAAAGAGTGATGATCAGAATGTTATCCGTGTACCGATAGCGTGGTGATCTCATCCCAGTTTACCTCTATGGAGTAGTTTGTCTTGAGTTCACGAAGCCACTGAGCATACCTGGTCTCAAAGAGCTGCTCGGTGAGTCGTTCACGTAGTTCATCCGCCACCTCTTCGTAGGAACGTGTCCGGGCCTCTGTTCTCTGGGCAACAAAGAAGATGTGGTAGCCTCTCTGTGTCTCTATGATATGTGAATACCGTCGCTGTGGTATGGAAAATACGACATCTTCAACCTCTTTAGGGAGTTCTCCCTTGGTGAAAACCCCCATGAACCCGAGCTCGTCGCGTGCGGATTCGTCGTACGTGCTCACAACCTGGGTCAGGGGAATTCCCGACCTGAGCAGTGTCAATGCCTCTTTGGCCTGGGAGTGATCTTTCACGAACACGTGGTAGAGTTCAACACTCAAGGGGTGGTAGAATTCCGACGTGTTCTGGTCATAGTAGGATCTCGTATCCTCTTCGGATACGGCAAGACCACTGCGGACGGTCTTATCCACCGCCTTAGAGATGATTGCTCGTCTCCGGATGAAGTCCCTGATGTCAGAGATGTCCCTGCATCCCTCGGTCAGAACGTGGTCAAAATCCTGCCTCTTCATCCCATCGAGAAACCCTTCCACCGCCACGTTCACCTCTGCCTCTGTGATCGTGATTCTGTTGTCCAAAGCATAATTGAGGATGAGCAGTTCTTCAATCAGTGTGTCCACAATCATGGGTTTCATGGATTCCAGGACCTCGGAGGAGGTGATCAGCGATTCTTCTGCAAATCGCTCCAGCCGCACCCTGAAGTCTTCCCGTTCGATACAGATGTCGCCGACTCTGATGTAGCAGGTATCATCGACCCGCTTACATCCAGTCAAGCTCAGGAGAGCAAACAGAATACAGTATGTCACGTATCTCTTGCGACGCATCCTTCGATCCTATTGGGAAATCCACCATTCCCTCGGGGTATAGTTTTCCCTTTCTCGCTGTGACAGCCGTGATCATTCTTTTCATGTCTAGCATGCTATCACGCGCCACGTACAACCTCAATCGATTGTTGCTCTTTTCGAGCTTCCTCAGCCGCATCATCCTCATCATGTGTCTGATTTCGGCAATAATCAGAAGCATTTTCATCGGGTTTGGCATGGGACCGTAGAGGTCGACGAGTTCTTCCTCGATCAGCGAGAGATCCTTGTAGCCCGCCGTAAACAGCCTGCGGTACAATCCGAGCCTGAGGTGCTGATCAGGGCAGTACTCTTCGGGTATATACGCGTCGACATCAAACCGGATCTCCGGATCGATCTCCTGCTGGGGAACCCTTCCCTGCAACGAGTCCACCGCCTCCTTGAGCATCTGCTGGTAGAGCTCGTATCCGATGGCAGTCAGGTGACCCCACTGGGCGCCTCCCAGGAGATCACCCACGCCCCTGATCTCCATGTCTCTGAGGGCCATCTGAAACCCGGCACCCAGGGATTCATATTCCTTGATGGCGGAGAGTCTCTTGTGGGCATCTCTGGTAATCTGTCCGAATTCCGGCACGAGAAACAGTGCGTGTCCCTTGACCTTGGCCCTGCCGACCCTTCCCCTGAGCTGATAGAGATCGGCGAGACCAAACTTGTCCGCTCGGTTTATGATAATGGTATTTGCAGAAGGGATATCGATTCCCGAAGAGATGATGGCAGAAGTCACGAGCACTGTCGTGGTGCGATCGAGGAATCCGACCATCACCCGGTTGAGCTGGGCCCTTGACATCTGGCCGTGGGCAACGGCTACGCGGGCTTCAGGGCACAGAACCTGGATGTGTCGAGCCGTGCTCTCGATGGTGGAAACCGTGTTATGGACGAAGAACACCTGTCCGCCACGGGCAAGTTCACGCACAATGGTCTCGCGAACAGCCTCGTCATCGTAGCGAGAAATCACTGTATCAATGGATTTTCTCTCCGCAGGAGGTGTTTCAATGATGGACAGGTCCCGTATTCCGGATATGGCGAAATTCAACGTCCTGGGTATGGGAGTGGCCGTAAGGGTCAGGATGTCTACCGATGATCGCAGGGCCTTTATTCTCTCCTTGTGTCTGACCCCGAACCGGTGTTCCTCGTCCACGATAAGCAACCCGAGATCCCTGAATTTTATTCGATCTGAAAGGAGGGCATGGGTGCCGATAACGATATCGACCTTTCCCTGTTCGAGATCATCTACGATCTCTCGGATGGACAGAGCGGATGACATGCTCGAGAGAGCTTCCACCCTGATAGGCCACTCGGCCATGCGTTCTTTGAAGGTGTTCAGGTGCTGGCGTGCCAGAAGTGTCGTCGGAACGAGGATGGCAACCTGCCTGCCTGACATGACCGAAAGGAAAGATGCTCTCAGGGCAACTTCGGTTTTGCCGTACCCCACATCACCGCAAATGAGCCTGTCCATGGGGCGCAGACTTGCCATATCCGAGTACATGTCCTGGAGGGCCTTCAACTGGTCTTCTGTCTCCTCATAGGGAAAAGACGCCTCAAACTCCTCGATGAGATTCTGGGGAGCGTCGTAGTTTTTTCTCGTACTCGCCTCTCTGCGTGCATAGATAGTCAGAAGCTCCCCTGCCAGTTTCGCCACAGATTCCTTGGCCTTTTTCTTCGCGCGGGACCATCTGACTCCTCCGAGTTTGTCGATGGTGAAGTGATCGATGTCTCCGATATATCGTTGCAGCAGAGAGAGTCGATACACCGGTACATAGAGCTTGTCGCCACCCAGGTACTCCAGAAGGATAAAATCCGTCTTGATGCCATCGGGCTCAAGCCTCACCACGCCCTTGAAGATACCGATGCCATTTTCCCGGTGAACGACAGGGTCGCCCTCTTTCAGCTGGGTGAAGGCGTTGAGCACGGCCAGACCTGACGACGGCTTCTTCCTGCGCCTCCTTGAACCGAATACCTCGTCAGAAGAAATCAGCGCGATACCGTATTCAGGCAGGGTAAATCCCGTACTCAGAACAGAGGGCACAAGGTAGATGGTTCCTCCCCACCCCTGTCTCCAGAGGATGTTCTCTCCGGTGATCTGTCGTGGTTTCAGTCCCCTGAGGGACAGGGCATATTCGATCCTCTCCGAGATCATCTCGGAACTCACAAAGATGAAACAGTCGAAGCCCTCCTCCTTGAGCGAGATGAAATACTCCAGGGCAGTTTCCGTGCTGCGCATGGGGAGACTCTGGTGAGCTATCCGTGTGAATGGATGTCCCTGGGGTTCCTGGCTCAACCCGCTCTCTATCCTGTGGGAACATTCCCGGACGGCGGAGAGGAAGGCACCCCTCTCCATGAGGAGCCTTTCGGGACCGAGGAAGGCACGGCCCCTCGTGAGGGCCTTGTCATAGGAACGCTCGTACGTTTCCCTGATTTCATCCCAGAGAGATGACAGCGTGCTCTCATCAGGCGCTACGATACGAGTCTTCGCCGGCAGATACTCAAAGAGCGTTGCGCCTCGTCCGTAGAAGAGGGGCAGATACGATTCAACGGCCGGGGGATAGATGCCCCGTTCCATATCCTCGATCATGTGTTTGAGCTGCGGGTCCTGCATCCTCTTGAGGTGCTGGCGCGCGTTCTTCATGTGGGAGTAGTCCATGAGAACCTCGTCCGCAGGAGTGACGAGGGTTGAATCCAGGACGTTCTTCGATCTCTGTGATGCGAGGTCAAACTCTCTGAGGCTGGTCAGGATTTCACCGAAGGTATCGATCCGTACAGGAAGGGTCATTCCCGGGGAAAAGACATCGATGAGCGACCCCCTGATGCTGAACTGACCCACGTCACTGATGAGCGCCTCGCGCGTATACCCCATGTGAACGAGTCTCTGTGCAAGGGTTTCGCGGTCTAACTCATCGTCGGAGCAGAGCGTGATCAGCGAAGAGTCGAGATCCTCGGGCGGAATGGTGAACAGCAGCAGCGCAGATACGGGAGCGATGACGATGGATGGGTGGCCAGAGGAAAGCTTGAGGAGGGTCTCTATCCTGACGGCCATGATCTCTTTCGATGGACTGTCGTCCTGGTATGGTCTCGCATCCAGGCAGGGGAAGACCAGAATGTGCTCCTTGTCGAGGAATGCCTCCAGGTCCTGCTGGAGCTGATACATCTCATCGCTGCTCTCAACGATCCAGAGGATCGTGCCTTTCCGGCGCATGAAGTGCGCAGCCACAACGAATGCCTGGAGGGATCCGGGACACAGACCGATGCTGCGCCATGAACCGAGAGCGTCGATGAGTCTATTCATAATCAGAGAACACGACCGAATACGGTGATTCAGCGGTTATATCTGCTACCGCGATGATCCTGTCTGCCCGGAGCACAACTGGCCAGAAGGGCCTCAGGGGTGATGCAACACCCGCCTTCCTCAAGAGTTCGCACACCCTTGTGTGACGAAATCGGTCACCGGGTAGTACAGAACGCACGATCATGCTGTCTTCTGCCCCTGGTATTCCCTCGATCCTCAAAGCCTTCCGGATGTGTTCAATCCCGTAGGTTCCCGATACAGGGGTCGGAATCCTGTAGTACGGTTCTTTTCCCGTTTCCTGGAAAACCACCAGAGAGTTCTGTGAGAACACGCGAAGTCTTCTTTTGAGCGTGTGTGCGCGGCATACACCCGTGACGACTGCGTAGATCTGTTCGACCTGTCGTGCATCTATGCCCCGCGTGTCATCGAGCATGCTCGACACGATCATGATGATGCAGCGCCTGAGCACGGCATCGGGAGCCTTCAGAAAGAGATCTCCCCGGTAGGCTTTGACAATACCCCAGTCGAAGACCGCGGCCGCTTTCATGAGGGATGTGGACTGCGTGTCCATCACCAGAGACTCTTCCCGTGCGATTTCCGAGAGACGGAACAGGGACTGAGCGACACGGGGGTTGATCTTCTCCATGAGCGGCAGAATCTCGTGTCTGATGAGATTCCTCGGGCGGGATGTGTCGGCATTCGTTTGATCATTGACATATACGATCCTGTTTTCATCGGCAAAAGAACGGATCTGTTCGCGTGTTCTGCTGAGCAGGGGGCGGATGATCCCGGATCGTGACACGAAGTCCATGCCTGCGATTCCCCTGATGCCCGAGCCCCGGATCATCCGATACAGGATGGTTTCAGCCTGATCGTCCGTGGTGTGTCCCGTGGCGGCAAGGCGATATCCCTTCTCCGTCATGCACGTGTGAACGGCTTCGTAGCGTCTCGTCCGTGCTTCCTCCTCGAGATTTGACGAGTCGGGCGCCATGTGCAGCTCATACAGGAAGAATGGAATCCCGAGGGCCTGGCAGGTATCCTGAACAAAGCGCGCATCAGCCCTCGACGCAGACCCGCGCAGCCCGTGATCCACATGGATGACACCGATCTCGAGGTTCAACACAGGAGCAGCCCTTCTCATGAGTTCGAGGAGCACCATGGAATCTGTTCCACCTGAGCAGCAGACCAGAACAGCATCTCCCGCAACGACACGACAGGCCCCGGTGAGAGTGTGTACGAAGCTCTCGAACATGGAAGTCTTCTTTAGTACCAGAGCGGCGCAGGGTCAAGGTCAACATGACATCACCCGTGACAAAACCGGTTGCACTGACCCGCGTTCTGTTCAGGATCATCTTTACTCAGGCACCATACCAGTGCATAGTACGGAGAGCATGCGTGCCATCACAGGGTGAAAGGACAGCTGCGACCAATGAACGTACTCTTCGCCTGCGATCTCCACGGAAAATCCGAACTGTACGAGGCACTGTTCAGGACAGCAGATGAAACCGGAGCCGACTGTATCATCCTGGGTGGTGATCTCCTCCCCACCTGGATACCGCACCCGGTGAGCCTGATCACGGGGACTGCTGATTTTGAGAGGGATCTGGGTGAACAACGGCTCTATCTCGAAACCTACCTCGGTCCTGCCTTCAACGCATTTCTCGCTTCGCACCCCACCATCCGACTGCTGTACATACCCGGCAATCACGACTGGGACCTCTCCATGGACCTCTTTTCGGCAATGCTGCCTGAAGCCCTCTGCCTCCACCAGCAGGAGGTGCTCCTCGATGGACTGAGTTTTGTTGGGTACGGGTGTGTCACGGATTCCACGTTCTGGGTCAAGGACTGTGTCCGCAGGGACATGAGGGGAAGTTCCCACGTGCCCAGCAGATACGCTTTTGTGAGTTCAGGCAGCGGCCTGGTGCGGAGCCTTGATGGCGCCTATGCCCTCGAGCGTCCCAGCATGGAAGAGGAGCTTGCCGGCATGTCGCTGCGGGATCCCCGGAAAACCATCTGCGTCTTTCACTCTCCCCCCTATGATTCGGGTCTCGATAGGCTCTTCGATGGCTCCCCCATCGGATCACAAGCGGTGCGAAGGTTTATCGATGACAACCAGCCGCTGATAAGCCTTCACGGACACATCCACGAGGCCCCGTACCTGAGCGGTTCCTTCCACAGGGCCCTGAACCACACCGTGTCGGTAAATCCAGGTCACGGCCGTGGCGGCCTCCACGCGGTTTTCTTCGACACCGCAGATCCCGAGGGAACCCTCGAACATACCATCTTCGGCAGAGGTCATCCGAAAAGATCACGAATGAGCAGCGTTCTTGACCGATCCACACGGAGGCTCAGGGCAGCATTCATGGAAAAAGTGCTCACCCTCGACCAGATACCCGGGGACCGAGGATGAGCACCCTACGCCGTTCCCGATGGATCCCGACCGTGGCCGGAAAGGATCTCATCTTCGGTGATAATCGCCGTGATAAGCTCTTGCGGTGTCACATCGAAGGCAGGATTGAATGCCGACACCGGGGGGGCGATCCTCGAGCCCAGGAAAGCGAGCACCTCCGAGGTGTCGCGCTCCTCGATGGGGATTGCCTCGCCGCTTGATGTCTGGGTATCGAAGGTTGAACGCGGAGCCACGACGTAGAAGGGAATCCCGTGGGCACGGGCAAGTACAGCCAGTGCATAGGTGCCGATCTTGTTCGCGGCATCGAGGTTTCGGGCAATCCTGTCTGCTCCGACGAGTACGGCATCGATCCTGCCAAGCTTCATGAGCCACCCGGCCATGCTGTCGGTAATCAGGGTGCAGGGAATCATGTCCTGGTGTAATTCGTATGCCGTTATCCTGGCACCCTGCAGCAGGGGCCGCGTTTCATCCATGTAGACCATGGCGAGCTTGCCCTGCTCATGCAGTTTCCTGATCACGCCCAATGCCGTCCCGATCCCGCCCGTGGCAAGGGCGCCTGCATTGCAGTGGGTGAGCACGGAACAGGTTTTTCCCGCGACAAAGAGCGAGGCCCCGCGATCCGCCATGGCCTCATTGGCGAGTTTTTCCTCCTCCCAGATGGCTTGAGCCTCCTGTTTCACGATGGATAAAAGGTCCGTGTCCCCGGCCAGAGATACTGCCGTGAGCACCCTGCGCACCGCCCACTCGAGATTGACGGCAGTGGGTCTCGCGCGTACGAGGATATCGGACGCCCTCATCAGCTCATCCCTTCCGTAGGGAGAGGCAAGGACGAGTCCGTATGCCGCGGCGATGCCGATGGCAGGAGCACCCCGAACAGCCAGCGATCGTATGGCCTCGGCCACCATTTCCGGTGTTGTGCATTCAAGCCAGACCTCTTCACCGGGAAGTCTTCTCTGGTCAAGGATACGAAAGTGATTCTCGGTAAAGGAAAAGGGGGTGATCACAGGCAGAGAAACTCACTTTCAGACCGGTTCGCCCTGAGACGTTCAACCTCCCCAAGGGCACGCTTGCGGATGTGGGCAGCTAAGGGCAGTTCTTCGGTCAGTCTTCCGTCGATCAGAATGGGTTTCAGCGTTTCGGTGGTCGGAGCCTGACATTGACAGGGTCTCGTGACTCCGAACGGCACCACATAGTCCTGCATGCACTTTTCGCATCGCAGCACGGACTTCTTCCCCGACCACTTTCCCCGCTTTGCATGGGGCTTTCCCTCGATCTCGACGATATCCATGGAAAAATCCAGGGTGGCGGCAGAGGTAAGCTGGGTTCCCACCCCGAAGGCATCCACGACTTCCCGGAGCTCGAGCAGGTCTTCAAGGTCGAGTCCGCCAGAGGCATAGAGTTTGACCTGCGCGTGTCCATGGGTGTCCAGCTCCCACCGGACTTCTTTTAAAATCGAGAGAAAATTGCCCCTGCGGGAAGCAGGTGTATCGAGACGTATCCCGAAGAGTCTGTTGCCGAGTCCTTCGGCAACACGCAGCGCCTCGAATTTCTCGTCCTGGTACGTATCGATGAGCACCACGCGGGGAATCTCCTCTTCGATAATCCGGTCAAAGGCGTGTGCGGCACTGAGGGTGTCACCCAGCTGCAGGATGAGGGCATGGGGCATGGTCCCCAGTGGTTTTTCCCCGATGAGTCGTGCACTTGCAATGGTTGCAACTCCTTCACAGCCCCCTATGAATGCCGCACGTTCCACCATGGGGGCAATACTGGGGTGCATTCTCCGAGCACCAAAGCTTATCAGGGCCCTGTCTGCGCTCGCAACTTTCATGCGGGACGCCTTGGTCGCGATGCCGGATGCCTGGCAGAGACAGCCGAGAATGGCTGTCTCAAACCCGCCGAACTCGAGGTAGTCTCCCTCGATCACCATCACCGGGTTGCCGGAGAAGAACACGCTGCCCTCGGGAAGGGCGCGGAGGGAAACCGCTCTCCCCTCCAGCAGGACGCACACCTCCTCGAGGCCCGCGAAAATACCCCACCGGTATCGCTTGTCAGGGAAAGACTTGAGGTAAACCTCCATGCACACGTGCCTCGATGCCTGCATGTGCCTCAAAATCGTTTCCGTTCGCTGAAAATAGACGTCCGTAACGTCTCCCGATCGAACCTGTTCCGTATCCGCTATGTGCAAGTTTTTCATGAATCCAGCATCTCCCTGATCAAGGTGTTGGTGAGATTCGGATTGGCCTTGCCCCGGGTGGCCTTCATGACCTGCCCGACAAAGAACCCGAGGAGTTGAGTCTTACCGCCCCTGTACCGTGCCACCTCTTTCGGGTGCTCGTTAAGCACCACTTCAATCGCCTCTCTGATCCGCTCTTTGTCGCTGAGCTGTTCGAGACCCTTTTCGCTCACGATGGAGTGGGCATCCCTGCCGCTGGCAACCATCTCCGAGAAAACCTCTTTTGCCAGGGTTCCCGAGAGTGTTCCCTCACGGATGAGCGCAAGGAGTCCCGCAATCTCTGGGGGCCCCAGGCCCAACTGGCCGATTCCCTTTCCCCGGACCTTGAGCACGTGGAGAACCTCGGTCATGATCCAATTGCTGATGTCCTTGGGGGAGTCGAGTATTTCGACACACTGCTCGAAGAAGTCAGCCAGGGCTCTCGACTGGGTGAGCACCTCGGTATCATAGGAGGGAAGCCCGTAGGTCGTCGCGAAGCGTGCCCTCTTGTCTGACGGGAGTTCCGGGAGCGTCGCACGAATCTCATCGATCCAGGCCTCATCCACCACAACCGGGACCAGGTCGGGTTCAGGAAAGTAGCGGTAATCATGACTTTCCTCTTTTGACCGCATGGGCTGGCTCTCATTCAAGGCGGCATTCCACAGCCTGGTTTCCTGTACCACGGTGTCACCCTTGGCAAGGAGCTCTATCTGCCTCCTGACCTCATAGTCAAGGGCCTTGTGCACATTTCTGAAGGAATTCATGTTCTTCAGTTCGGTTCTGATGCCGAGCACCTGCTGGCCCACGGGCTTCACGCTCACATTGGCATCACAGCGAAAGGAGCCTTCCTCCATGTTGCCGTCGCAGATCTCCAGGTACATGAGCAGGAGTCTGAGCACCTTGAGGTATTCAACAGCCTCTGAAGAGCTTCTCAGATCAGGCCTGGAGACAATCTCAAGAAGCGGTACCCCGGCCCGGTTGAAATCGATGAAACTCAGAGGCTTGTCCTCGTCGTGGATGGTTTTTCCCGCATCCTCTTCCATGTGGATCCGGACGATCCCGATGCGTTTTTTCTCGCCGCCGACCTCGATATCGAGGTGACCGTTCGAGCACAGGGGGTGGTCGTACTGCGTGATCTGGTAGCCCTTGGGCAGATCGGGATAAAAATAGTTTTTCCTGGCAAAGACTGTGACCGGTTCTACGGAGCATCCCGTGGCAAGTCCCAGCTTGATGCCACAGTCTACCACAGCCCTGTTGAGCACGGGAAGCACCCCGGGCATGCCGAGACAGACCTCACAGGTGTTGGTGTTCGGTTCGAGCCCGAAGACGGTCGAACACGAGCAGAAGATCTTCGACTGTGTGCGGAGCTGGGCATGAACCTCGAGCCCGATGACCACCTCGAAATCTCTCATGGCATGACCTCGTGAAATGTTGTGGCATCCTGGAACGCGATCCCCGCACCCAGCAGCACGTCTTCCCTGAAGGACGGCGCGATGAGCTGCAGTCCGATGGGGAGTCCGCCGCGATCGAATCCGCAGGGAATGCTCATTGCGGGTAACCCGGCAAGGCTGGCAGGGATGGTGTAGATGTCGAGGAGATAGATGCTCAACGGGTCATCCAGCATCTCGTCGAGGCCGAAGGCCGTTACCGGTGCTGTCGGTCCCGCAATGAGGTCGCACCGGGTAAAGGCCTGCTGAAAATCCTGGACCATGAGCGTACGGACCTGGGAAGCCTTCAGGTAGTAGGCTTCGTAGTATCCTGCTGAGAGCACGTAGGTGCCCAGCATGATCCTGCGCTTCACCTCGGCATTGAACCCCTCGGCACGCGTCCGGCTGTACAGCTCGACGAGTTCTGTGGCGTCTGAACTCCGCAGGCCGTATCGCACCCCGTCGTAGCGTGCGAGGTTGGAACTCGCCTCGGCGCAGGCAATGATGTAGTAAACGGCAACCCCGTATGTGAGGGTGGTCAGATCCACCGGGACGATATCGGCACCCAGTTCCCTCATCACGGAGATGGCAGAATTCACCGCACCTTCCACGTCTTCTGAGAGCCCCTGGGCAAAGAAGGCCTTCGGCACTCCCACCCGTATTCCGTGCATGTCGAGTCCGTCCAGCGTGAGGAGGGAATGCGTTCCCTGCACGCTGGTGGAATCACGCGGATCATGTCCTCGTATGGCATCGAAGAGCACGGAAACATCCCGGGCCGACCTGCCCATGGGTCCTACCTGATCGAGGGAAGAGGCAAACGCGACGAGCCCATAGCGGGAAACTGATCCGTAGGTGGGCTTCAGACCGGTTATCCCGCAGAAGCTTGCCGGCTGGCGGACAGATCCGCCGGTGTCCGAACCGAGCGCTCCGGCACAGAGCCGGGAAGCCACCGCAGCGGCCGAACCCCCGCTGGAACCGCCCGGGGTCTTTGTTCTGTCCCACGGGTTTCTCGAAGGACCGATGGAACTCGATGTGGTGGTCGATCCCATGGCGAATTCATCGAGGTTGGTCTTTCCGATGATGACTGCACCTCTGTTCCTGAGTCCCCTGACCACTGTGGCATCATAGGCCGGGGTGAAGTTCGAGAGGATCCGTGATGCACAGGTCGTCGGGAGTCCCCTGGTACAGATGTTGTCCTTGATGGCTATGGGAACGCCCAGGAGAATGTCCTCGTTACCCTCGTTCAGATCCCGATCCGCCCTGGCTGCCTGTTCCAGCGCCTCTTCGGCATTCACCGTAATGAATGCGTTGTGGTCATCGGTGCGTATCTTCTCCAGGAGAGCCTCTATCTCCCTGGTTGGCGTGGTTTCACCACGGCGGTATCTTCTCGCTGTCTCGAGCATGGCGTTCCTACTCGAGAACCTTGGGCACAACAAAGACCCCGTTCATGAATTCAGGGGCGTTGGCCATTGCCTGTTCCCTCGATTGAGAGATCCTGGCCTCGTCATCACGGAGGCTGTTGGTGATGGATCCCGTGTGCACGGTCGATTCGAGACCCTGCGTGTCGAGGGCTGAAAGCATGTCCATGTGGTCGAGGATGGAGTTGAGCTCCCGGATGAAGCGAGGGATCTCTGCTTCCCCCAATGTCAGGCGGGCAAGGCCTGCCACATGCCTGACGTCTGCTTCGGTGATTTTCATGCCATACCTCCCCTTCTCCTCAGCGTGTACCACACGTGGTGTATACTATACTCTCCGAGTTCTCTCAAGGAAAGCCCGATGAGAGATCGGGTTTTGGGCCTGCTCCCGGGACGTGCTTTTCGAGGCGAATTCCATCGGGGAAGGCCGAAGACGATCATACAATCCGGGATCATCATCACAGTGGAGCGGGACAATGCGTACTTATTGGACAGGTCCTGGCGCAATCTGGTATACTCGGGTTCTGCCATGATCATGAAAAACGTGACCTGGGGAGGACGCAGTGATGTTCCATACCGACGTGTGTGACCTGCTCGGAATCGAGTATCCGATCATTCTGGGGGGAATGGTCTGGATCGGCAAAGCTGATCTCGCTGCCGCGGTTTCCGAGGCTGGAGGCCTCGGCCTGCTTGGCGCCGGAGGAATGACCATCGAAGAGATTCACTCCGAGTGTTCTCTGGTGAAAGAGAAAACCAGCAAACCCTTTGGGGTGAATCTTCCCATGATCAGACCGGACATCTCTGAAATGATCGATGCCTCTATCGAAAGCGGCGCCTCCGTTGTCGTGACATCATCGGGAAATCCGAAATCGTTTACCCGGGTGATCAAAGAACGGGGCTGCGCGGTGATGCACGTGGTGCCCTCTGTTTCCTATGCCCTCAAATGCGTCGAGGCAGGGGTCGACATCATCATTGCCGAAGGGATCGAAGCCGGCGGTCACGATGGGTTCGATGAAATCACGACCATGGCCCTGATCCCACAGGTAGTCGATGCCGTCGACGTGCCGGTGATCGCTGCCGGGGGGATCGCCGATGGTCGGGGGTTTGTCGCGGCCCTTTCCCTGGGAGCCAAGGGGGTGCAGCTGGGGACCCGATTCGTGGCAACCTATGAATCGGCGGCACACCCGAGATTCAAGGACGCCATCCTCCAGCTGCCTGACAACGGTACCACCATCACCGGCAGGACGACCATAGGACCCACCCGTTCCATGAAAAACACCCTGACACAAAAAATCCAGGAGGCTGAGCGTCAGGGTGCATCGGCCCAGGAACTCTTCGATCTCATCGGTGAAGGACGCTCCGCCATGGCGAGCATCGAGGGCGACATCGAGGAAGGTTCGGCCTACTGCGGGCAGATCGGGGGAATGATCAGGGAACTCAAGAGCGTCTCTGATGTCTTCGACGAAATCCTCGCGCAGGCACGGGACACCATCACTCAGATTCGGCATTTCTCCGAGCTCTAGGCCCCCCCCATGAGGGTGTTCCGTGCGCCGGGGTATCCTCCCGGCATTGTTGCATCTCTAAAATTCCTGCAGGCTCATTTCAGGGGTCATATCCCCCGACTCTCACCGGTGTGTGCTGTTCAATTGACCGCAAGACCTTCTCAAAAATGATTGATAAGCCTAGGCAAAGTGTTTATATTTCACATATTGTTTGTATCATCATCTGTCAGACTTAACAAAGGAGGGGTTCATGGCAAAGTTCGAAGAGAAATCCATACCAGCTGTGTTTCAGAATCGCGTGGAAGAATTCGGTGAACGTGCAATCGTGGCCTACAAGAATGAACAGGGGGTCTACACGGACATCTCCTGGAAGAAGATGAACGAGATGGTCCGCAACCTCGGGTATACTCTCATTTCAAGGGGAGTTGAGCCCGGGGACAAGATCGCGTTGTTCTCTCCCAACCGGTACGAGTGGTGGGTCACCGACCTTGCAGTCCTTTCGTTGGGGGCTGTCAACGTTCCGATCTACGCCACGAACTCCGCGGAAGAAGCCCGCTACATCATCGAGAATTCCGACTCGAAGATGTGTTTCGTGGCGACAAAAGAGCACATGGACAAGGTGCTCTCCGTGAAAGACAAGCTGCCGAACCTGACGGATGTCATTGTCTTCGATTCCGTGGACACCTCCGAGGGTGTCACGACCCTCAAGGAGGTGATGGCCTCCGGGGCGGCCAACCCCAGGGAGCAGAAATTCAACGACCGGATCAATGCCATCAAGTCTGAGGCCCTTGCCACCATCATCTACACCTCCGGCACCACGGGTCCGCCAAAGGGCGTGATGCTGTCGCACAACAACTTTTTCGCAAACGTCAGGCAGTGCCACGCTGTAGATCCGGAGCTCTTCGATCGGGCGCTGGAAATGACCAACCTCTCGTTCCTGCCGCTGGCCCACTCATTCGAGCGCACGGTGGGATACTACCTCCCCATGTCCTTCGGCACCAAGGTGTACTTTGCAGAGGATTTCGCCAAGATCCTGGAGAATTTCAATGAGGTACACCCCACGAACATCGTGAGCGTTCCCCGGCTCTATGAGAAGGTGCACACCGGAATCCTCGCCAAGGTCGCCACAGCGCCCCCGATCAAGAAGGCCCTGTTCACCTGGGCCATGGGCATTGCGAAGGAAAACCTCCCCTATATCTGCAACGACAGGCCCCGCAGCGGATTCTTCGCCTTCAAGTACAACCTGGCCGACAAGCTCATTTTCAGCAAGCTCAAGGCAGCGCTCGGCATGGACAAGCTCGAGTTCGCCTTCTCCGGCGGAGGCCCCCTGTCCGTGTCGGACGCGGAATTTTTCCTGGGCATGGGCATCAAGGTAGTGGAAGGCTTCGGGCTCACCGAGACCACACCGGTTACGAACGCGAACCTCCCGAAAAAGATCAAGCCCGGAACCACCGGCCCTGCAGTCAAAGACACCATCGTGAAGATCGGTGAACATGGAGAGGTGCTCATCAAGGGACCCCAGGTGATGATGGGGTATTACAAGAACGAGGAAGCAACGAAGGAGGCCTTCACGGAGGACGGGTTCTTTAAGACCGGCGACATCGGAGAGATCGATTCCGACGGCTATCTCAAGATCACGGGCCGCATCAAGGACATCATCGTGACCTCGGGTGGCAAGAACATCTCGCCCCAGAACATCGAGAACAGCCTCAAGGCTTCCCGGTTCATCGAGCAGGTTGCGGTCATCGGCGACAACCGGAAGTACCTCTCGGCCCTCATCGTTCCCGCCTTTGCAGAGCTCGAGGGGTGGGCAAAAGAGCGGGGCATCGAGTTCAGCTCGCGCAAGGACCTCCTTGCCAATGCGCAGGTGAAAGACCTCTACACGCAGGAACTCGAGGAACACATGAAGGATTATGCACGGGTGGAGCAGATAAGGAAGTTTACCCTCCTGGAGAACGAGTGGTCCCAGGAGACGGACGAGCTCACCCCGACGCTGAAACTCAAGAGGCGCGTTATCAACGAAAAGTACCATGACGTCATCGAGGCCCTGTACCCTCCAGAATAGGTGAACTCTCCGGGGGAAGGGGATGTTGCACCCTTCCCCCTCCCCCTTGCAGCACCATCAAGATACACGCTGCGATCTGCTGTTCACGAATGACCTTGGTTCTGCTGTTTCTCTCTTGTAATTCACCCCTGTTTCTCGTATACTTTTGAGAAATTTACATGTTCGATCGATAAAATCAGATCAGCTATGTGAGGGAGGAGGAATCAATGGCAAAATTCGAAGAAACATCAATGGGTGCAATATTCCAGAATCGCGTGGAACAGTTCGGCGACAAAACGCTCATCCTGTTCAAGAACAAGCAGGGTGTGTGGGAAGAGATCTCCTGGAACAAGATCAATGAAATGGTCCGTGATGTGGGGCTCTACCTCATCAGCAGGGGAGTCCAGCCCGGCGACAAGGTGGCCCTGTTCTCCCCGAACCGCTACGAGTGGTGGGTGGCGGACCTCGCGATCCTGTCCATCGGCGCCGTGAACGTGCCCATCTATGCCACGAACTCGGCGGAAGAATCCCGCTACATCATCGATAACTCTGACGCCAAGATGTGCTTCGTGGGTACTGCTGAGCACATGGATAAAATCCTTTCGGTCAGGCCTAATCTCCCGAACCTTGGAGAACTCATCATTTTCGACGACCTTGACAAGCTGCCTGAAGGTGTCGTTTGCATCAAGGATGCCATGAATGCCGGCAAGGAATACAAGAACAAGGACGAGTTCGACCAGAGGCTGAAACCCATCAACATCGAGGATGTCGCCACCATCATCTATACATCCGGCACCACGGGCAACCCCAAGGGGGTGATGCTCACACACAAGAACTTCGTCTCCAACGTGAACCAGCTCCGTGCCGTCGATCCTGAGTTCCTGGAAGGGGATCACTTGTTCCTCTCGTTCCTTCCCCTTGCCCATTCCCTGGAGAGAACCGTGGGATACTACACCCCCATCTTCCTGGGTCACAAGGTCGCCTTTGCCGAGAGCACGGAGAAGCTGCTGGAAAATTTCCAGGAGATCCGTCCAACCTTCCTGGTGAGTGTGCCCAGGATCTACGAAAAGGTTCATTCCGGCATCACCGCCAAGGTCTCCACAGCCCCTCCGATCAAGAAGGCCCTGTTCAATTGGGCCATGGGCGTTGCCAAGGAAAACCTCCCCTATTTCTGCGAAGACAAGGAACGCACCGGGATGTTTGCCATCAAGTACAACCTTGCCAACAAGCTCATCTTCAGCAAGCTCAAGCATGCCCTCGGCATGGACAAACTCCATGCAGCGATCTCGGGTGGCGGCCCGCTTTCTGTCTCCGATGCCGAATTCTTCCTCGGCATGGGCATCAAAGTCTGTGAAGGCTTCGGCCTGACCGAGACAACCCCGGTCACCCACGGGAACAAGCCGAAAAAGATCAAGCCCGGAACCGTCGGCCCTGCCCTGAAGGATACCATCGTAAAGATCGGTGAAGGGGGCGAGGTGCTCATCAAGGGGCCCCAGGTCATGAAGGGGTACTACAAGAACGAGGCAGCCACGAAGGAGGTCTTCACCGAAGACGGCTTCTTCCGCACCGGCGACATCGGGGAGATCGACTCCGACGGCTACCTCAAGATCACGGGACGCATCAAGGACCTCATTGTCACCTCTGGGGGCAAGAACATCTCCCCGCAGAACATCGAGAATTCCCTGGTGACCTCCCCGCTGATCGAACAGGTCGCGGTGATCGGGGACAACCGGAAGTATCTCTCTGCGCTTATCGTGCCGTCCTTCGCCGCGCTCGAGACCTGGGCCAAGGAGAATTCCATAGAGTTTTCCAGCAGAGAGGATCTCGTCGCAAAACCCGAGGTGCAAAAGCTCTATGAGAAAGAAATCGAGGAGCAGATGAAGGACTACGCCCGGGTGGAGCAGATCAGGAAGTTCAAGCTCCTCACCAAAGAGTGGTCACAGGATACCGATGAGCTGACCCCCACCCTCAAGCTCAAACGGCGCGTGGTCAACCAGAAATTTGCTCAAGAAATCGAGTCCATGTATCCTCCTGAATAAAACGACACAGGAACTCGTAACCCGGCTGCGGTGGGGGGGTCTCCTCACCGCAGCGTTTTTTTTGTTGTGAACTGCACGCAATCTTTTGACATTCGCCTGATCTGTGATATGCATGATGAGACTGGTATGCACAAACCTGAATGTACTACGGTTCTCATGAGACAGGAGGTTCAACCATG
>DSBG01000109.1 GCA_011046135.1 Deltaproteobacteria bacterium | reverse complement strand
TCAAGCCATATATTACCTTATGTTGGCACCATGTATTTCCAGCTGAAAATCACGATCGTGGATTTATGCGCCTCTACAAACGCTAAACCACCATTTTTGACGATTTACTGTCGAAGATGGGTCAGGGTAACCTGCACCATCAAGGACACAGGTCACGTGCAGCAATTCTGTTTACCGGGTTCTCCCCTCTTCGCACGCACACATCGAAGGGCGTCTGCTTCACTGCATCACGAAAACGAACGGCCGCTTCTCGTTGTTTTTAAGCCTTTCACGCATGAACCCCATCCATCTCGTTGTTTCTTTGCTGTCCACACCCTCAGGGCTTGCTTCTCGCCTCGGCTTTCTTCAACGCGTTCGCTATTCCGAGTTCGTACATCAGCTTCCTCCCTACCGCCTCGGTGGGTGCGAACTGCCTGATGAAATCGATCTCTTCCTCGGTGGGAGGATCTGTTTCGGAAAGATCGGGGGACACCAGCAGGTCCCAGGGGACGTCCTTCTTCACCTGATCGACGCTGACCCCGGGATGCAGTTTTTCCAGGTACAGTTCCTTGGTCTCCTGATGGAACCGGAAAACACCCTTGGTCGTGAGCAGCATGGAGGGTCCCGATCCCTCGGGGAACAGTCCGGTCTCGTCCCTCTGGTCGCCTCCGCCGAGATAGCCGGGTGAGGTGAAGTAGTCGAGCTTCTCCACGAACTCCCCTCCCCGCATGGTGAGCACCGTGCGCCTGGCATACGATATGAAATCTGCGGCACCCCCTGAACCCGGCAACCTCAGGGTCGGCTTGTAGTAGTCGCCGATGACCGTGGTGTTCAGGTTGCCGAACTTGTCGATCTGGCCGACCCCGAGGAAGCAGACATCGACGAATCCCCGGTAGGTCATGGTGAAGGCGGAAAAGAGGTCCGTGGCATAGGAGAATCCACGGCACGCGTGGGCGTCTGCGATGTGATTCGGAGGTACCAGCGGCTGGAAATCGATGATCCCGGACTCCATCATCAACGTCGCGTGCTTCGCGTGGAGGGCCTTTGCCATGGCGCCCGCTGTGGTCGGCAGACCCACCCCGAGGATGACCCGGTCATAGTCCTTGATTTCCCTGGCAGCGGTGATGATCAAGAGTTCGTCGAGCGTGTATGTGTTAGCCATAGAGCAACCCCCTTTCCTCCAGGATTTTTTCCATTTCTTCGCGTGTTATCCCCATCGACCGTTCGCGGTTCTCGTCGTCCCAGCACGAAGTGAATGCAGAACCATAGTTTGCGGGTGCCGAATAATAGGCCTTGGCCCTGATGGCGTCGAGCATCTGCATCCCGTGCTTGAGAGCGTAATGGTCGAGGTATGCCTGGCGGTCCCTGCACTCGTAGACCCACTCGTCCATCCATGCCTTCAGGCCATCGCCGGTCATGTCGGACATGAAGAAGAGCGCATAGGCCACCCGGTCCAGATTGTAGTAGCCGAGCACCTCGGTGGGGTGCGCCCCCCAGGGAACCTCAACCACGGCATCGACGCGGTACGCAGGAATCAAGGTGAGGTGAGGACTCGATTGAATGATGTCATGCTCGACGATCTCCTCGCAGGAGACCACCACCTTCCTGCTGGCAAGGGCCGCTGCGGCAACACTGCCCAGGGCTCCCCAGTACTGGGCGTTGCCGAACCGGTCTGCCCTCTGCACGTGCACGATACACACATCGGGGTTTGCTGCAGGAACAGTCAAAACTTCTTTACCGGAGTACGGACACGTCATCACGCGGTACTTGTCCTCGCCCATGAAGGTCCGTTTCTTGAAGAGATCCGTCACCATGGCGCCTTCCAGGACCTGCATGAAGGTAAAGCCGTGCATACCGGCCACGAGCCTGGCATTGTACTGGAAGTTCGTGTAGTCCTCCATCTGGAGCGTCCCCGCCTTCAGTGCCCTCTCCACCGCGGAGCCACCATCCTTCCCCCCGGCCCGGTACACGTAGGTGGTAACGAGCTGGTCGACACATCCCCCTCCCACCAGGACCTCGACATCGAAGACGCCTGACTGGGAATACAGGGTCAGGTGTTTTTTCTGCTGCCTGATCACCTCGAACACGAGTTCGGCACAGGTTCCCACGGTGTAGTTCCCGATGACCAGGTGATCGCCGTCGTGCACGAATCTGCCGATGGCCTCCTTCGCCGTCATGACCTTGTTCGTCTGATGAGCCATGTCCCCCTCCTTTTCTGTCGGGAATGATGATCCTTCATCGTTCATCCTTAACTTCTTCACATGCGCAGACACCAGGAAACCCCGCCGGACTATCTCCAAGAAAGGTGCCGGGAGAAAAAGTCGGCTTGTTTCTCCACAACCTGAGCGAACAATTTTCCGGTGTAGACATCGAAATGCCCCGCGGCGAGACCGAGGAGTTCGGCCCGGGGAATCGCCCGCCCCATCTTTTCAACGGCCTGATAAGGAATGAGCGAATCCTGCTTCGCGTATACGAGGAGCACCGGGCAGGGGATCCTCCGGGCATACCTGACGGGCCGGTACGACGTGATCATGAGGGTTATCCTGGCTGGCACCTCGTTTTTCCACGTGGTGTCCTCCGGCACGAGGTCAAGGTACCCCTTCATGCACTCGGGCGTGTTCATGAGGGCAAACACCCCGGGCGCGGCAACAGCGGGTACGATGTGCGGGGTCCTTTTCCTGATTAGGCTGTACACGTCTTTCATCCCATGAAACACGCCCTGGACCAGGTATGACAGGGGGAACTGCATGGCAGAGGAAATTCCGTCCACGAAGGGCACCTGGGCCACCACAGCCCTTATCCCCTTGACCTTCGCGGCCGTCACCATCACGTGTCCACCGGAAAACGATGTTCCCCACAGGGCGAGCCTATCGGGATTCACTTCGGTAAGACCCCTCACGTGGGTGATCGCCGCCTCCCAGTCTGCGAGGTGCCTCCAGGGATTCACGAGGTTCCGTGGCTCGCCCTCGCTGGCGCCGAAGTTCCGGTAGTCGAAGACATAGGCGGCCATTCCCTTGGCAACAAAGTACTCGGCATAGCTCTGTAGACCGAAATCCTTCTGAGCTGCCATCCCGTGGGCCATGACGATCACCGGGGGTTTTTGTGCACCATCGGGGAGATACAGCCATCCCGAACACCTCAGACCTCTGCTGAGAAAGTCAGCGTCAATCTTTCTCACGATCACCTCCCCTGCGTTTCAGGGACACGTACCATGTCCGCACACCTTCCCGTGAAACAGCCTTGCACCTTTCCCTTTTACCAGGGTTTCTCGAGAGATGACCAGAAAAAACGATCTTCGTTGCGGTCAACGAGCAGGGTCTTCCGGGCTCACGCAGCAACCCATCCGGGGTCTCCTGCGCCATGATCAGCCGGCACGATGGTGTACGCACCGCGCGGGAAAATCGAAGGGGGTTTATACGACAAACGACCCGAAAGGCACCACAACGTGTCTTCCGGGTCGCGATCTCTCACCATTCAGGAAAAGAGCTACCTCTCGTGGAGAGGGACGTAATCAAATTCCTCCGGGAGCGAGGTGAGGTAGGCCGGCCTGATAATCTTCGCCTGGATGATCTGTTCGATCCGGTGGGCGGACCATCCTGTAACCCTTGCCATGGCAAAGATGGGGGTATAGAGTTCGATGGGAATGCCCAGGAGTTTGTAGACATATCCCGAGTAGAAATCCACGTTCGGGGCAACCACCTGACCTTTGCGCTCCTGAATCAGTTCCCGCGCCACATCTGCCACCAGTTTCATGAGGTTGAGCTCCAAGAGCTGTTCCTTCCTGGTGGCGAGTTCCTCGGCCTTGAGCTTGAGGATCTCGGCCCTGGGGTCGCTCAGGGTGTAAACCGCGTGGCCCATCCCGTAGATCTTCCCTGATCTGTCGTGCGCTTTTCCCTCAAGAATTTTTATGAGGAATGCGCTGACCTCGTCACGATCTGCCCAGTGCTTCACGTTCTTCTTGATATCCCTGATCATCATCATGACCGCCTCGTTGGCACCGCCGTGCAGATGGCCGCTCAAAGAAGCGATGCCTGAGCAGATCGCCATGTAGGTGTTCGCCCCACTTGACGACACGGAGCGGACCGTGAACGTGGAGTTGTTTCCACCACCGTGTTCAGCATGGAGCATGAGGGAGAGATCGAAGATCATGGCTTCCTTGCGGGTCGGCCTTTCTCCCCTGAGCATGTAGAGAAAATTCTCGGCTGTGGAGAGTTCAGGATCGGGCCTGATGATCCTGAGACTCGCACCCTGGTGGTAGCGGGAAACATTGTAGTTATAAGCAACGACGGTGGGCATTTTCGCTATCAGCGCTACACACCGTTCAATAACATCGCCGATCTCCAGGGAAAACGGCCTTGGATCACACCTGCTCAGGTGAGAGATCACTGCATGCAGGGCGAACATCTGATTTTCGTTTTCCGCCTCCTGCATGAGCATGCTCCGCTCATTCTTGGTTAGCGCTCTCCTCTTGGAGAGCGTCCGATTGAACTTGGCAAGATCATCGAGCTTCGGGAGTTCGCCGGTCAAGAGAAGGTAGGCAACCTCCTCGAACCCGAACCTGTCTTCTGACTGGATGCGCTCTGCAAGGGTTATGGCATCGTATCCGCAGTAGAGGAGTCTGCCGGGCACGGGTTGAGCGATCGTTCCCTGTCCATCATCTGTGGGGACTCTTTTAAACCCGATGACACTGCCCTTTGATGTGATCCCGACGACTACTCCCGTTCCATCTGCATTCCTCAGACCGAGCTTGATGTCTTTCTCTCGTACGAGATCGGGAGACACTTCATCGTGATACCGCGCCAAGCCATCGATTTTCTTAACGATATCTTCCACGTTCCACCTCTTCGGGTTGTACTTGTCCGTGACAGCCCATCCTCTCTATCACAGGTTGCACCGGCTGATCAATCAGGGAAACTCCACGAAAACCTTGAATAAAACAGGTAGATTTCTGCCTGTCTGGACAGAACATGACAGGTTAGAATCAGGATCCCTCAGTCGGATGCTTTCTGAGTGTCCTTCTGAGCAGTCTCCTGAGGCGGTACTCGAGGGACCACTGGAGCTCTTCAGACAGGAATGGATGCTGTTCAAGGACCCGAGACACAAGTTGTATTGCGCGATCGTAATCTGAAACCCGATGTTCGCACCACTTTGCCAGTTCGACACTGGCAAAGATATCGAGCACATCATCCTCAAGCATCTTTTCCCAGATCACGACGGCTTCATTCCAGCGCCCGGCTTTCTTGTGGAGAAGGGAGAGGGTTTCCCGTGCCTGTTTCGCGACTCCTGTATCCGGTGAACACAGCAACCCCTCCAGCAGGGAGCGCGATGCATCGGTGTTTCCCCTCTCGAGGTGAAGACGCGCAACACAGAAGAGATCTACTCCCGGCACCGACTGTGTTGCCAGGGATCCATCGAGGAGATCACTCAGGTGCTTGGTGATGGCTGCCATGGAGATCACATCGATCCGGTTGTGCTCGAACACATCCTCCATAAGCCTGCCGTCTCTCCTTCTGAGCCAGTCAAAGTACCGCTGGGGAATCTCGAACCCGGGGATATCCCCCCTCCTGTTCAGCCCCAGAATCGAGGATTCAAGAGTCGCCAGGCGGGTGTTCTCCAGGCGGTGTCCAAGAAGCCTCCTGCAGGGGTGGAGAAGGTCCAGATGCTCCTTGCCGAGAAAGGGGTCCTCGAGCCTGTTGAGAATATACCGCGATGCAAGCAGGGGGAGATCGTATGCTTTTCCATTGAAAGTAACCAGAAACTTCTTGTCGGACGAGAGCTCCTGCAAGAAGGAGAGAAGAGCTTTTTCTTCCGAAAAATCACGAGCAAAGAGCTGGCAGGTGATAAAGTGATCTCCTTCGAACCAGCCGAGCCCGACGAGGAAGGGAAAGGTTCCTGTCCCACCGGAAAGACCGGTGGTCTCGGTATCCAGGAACAGCGCATGGCAGGGTTCGTGGAGAGATATCACTGGGTTTTTCGCGAGAATTCCCAACGAATCCATGCCGATCCGCGGAAAGTCTCCAATCCGCATGATTCCATGATACGTGGTATCCGTAAAGACCGTCCGGGAAAAGAAAAACATACCCTGTGGTGTTCGAACTTCCTCTCCGGTTATTACCTGCTCGAGCCTGACGGATCCACCCGTGTATCGCGCATCCTTTGGCGTGCTCCCGACAGGGCTTCGCTCAAGGATGGCCTGGATCTTCTTTCGAAGCTCGGTGATCACCTCCTTGTCCGGAGGGGATCCAGGGGTCTCTATGCGTTCCCCAGTCAGGCGCCTGAGTCTGTCCTTGACCTTCATGGCACATCAAAGAGGGAGAGAATCAGCCGCGCCGCATCTTTTGCCGAGGGGCCTGCCTCCAGAACAGGCCCCACGCACATGGGGCACCCGTGCTCACAGCCACAGGAATTGATCAGTGCCGTCGCTGACGCTACGAGACCGGTGTGCTGTTCGAAGAGCAGGTTCGAAAATCCTATCCCACCCGGGTAGGCATCGAAGATGAATATCGTGGGATCATAGGCATCCACCATGACCTCAGAGCCTGCGTCTTCCCCGTCAGGAGCGGTCAGGATCACCCTGCTGTCACGGCCGTGCCGCACGTACCACTGACCACTCTTGTCCCCGATGGCACGATCGATATCCCTGATATCCGCCATCAGGAGAACTGCCGCGATGTGGTGCAGTGCATGGGCAAGCCCCTTGAGCCCGTCGATGATTTCCTCGCGTCGGATGGGGAGTGTGTTCAGAAGATCCCAGGGAATGGTGAACCAGTAGCTCGTGGTGTGCATGTCCTTCTGGGGAAGGGTCACGTCTCCGTACCCCACGTTCTCGGATGTGTAGAACTTTATCTTCTTGTATCCCACAACCTTGCGAACCACTTCAACCTCGCCGTGCTCCACGATGATCCTGCCATGGAGCGTTTCGTCGAAGTCATCGATCACCCGCACGTTCGTGTAGGTCATGGCATCGGTGTAGTAGTCTCCGTCAACCTTACGCACGTAGGCCTTCCTTCGCTCGAGATCCAGGGTGTCCACATGGTACTGCTGGGATTCCACCATGTAGATCGCCCCTTCATACACCGTGGTGAAAGCGCTGTCCCAGTCAACTTCTGCAATTACGTTCGGTGCCCCCGTCTCAGTGGTGTCGATGACCACGATATTTTCGGGGTTCACGCACCGGAGGCTCACTTCATCGGCCGGATAACTTTGAGCGCTCCAGTGCCACCGCTGGTCCACCCGATGGAGAACTCCCTTCTCTTCAAGATACCCGAGTAATTCTTCGAGCTCCTCTCCTCCAAAGAGTTCACCTCGCTCGAAGGGAAGCTCAAAGGCCGCGGACTTGATGTGATGGAGCAGGATCAGGAGGTTATCCGGATTCACCCTGCAGTGCTCGGGTGATCGGGAGAAGAAGAACTCGGGATTTTCCACGATGAACTGGTCTATCGGCGTGCTGCGGGCGATGAGGAGTGCAAGGCTGTGCCCCATACGGCGCCCGGCCCTTCCCGCTTGCTGCCATGTGCTTGCGATGGATCCCGGGTACCCCGCCATGATGCATGCCTCCATATCCCCGATGTCGATGCCCAGTTCCAGGGCATTGGTACTCACCACGCCCATCACCTCCCGATCCCGCAGACCCTTTTCGATTTCCCTGCGCAGGTTCGGCAGGTATCCGCCCCGGTACCCGCTGACGAAACGATCGTTTACGGGAGTTCTTCCGCGAAACGTGTCCTTGAGGTACTTCGTGAGCACCTCCACATTGAGACGGCTGGTGGTGAACATGATGGTCTGGATCTGGTTGGCAATGAGATCTGCGGCTATTTTTCGTGCCGGGGTAATGGCTGACTGCCGGATGCCCAGCTCCCTGTTGATGATGGGGGGGTTGTAGAGGATAAAGGTCTTTTCCGCGCTCGGAGCACCGCTCTTGTCTATCAGCTCCACGGGGCGCTCCAGGAGATTCTCGGCGTGTTCCTTCGGGTTTGCCACGGTGGCCGAGCAGCAGATGAAGATCGGGTCCGTTCCATAGAAACGGCAGATCCTCTTCAGGCGCCTGAACACGTTGGTCAGGTGGCTGCCGAACACGCCGCGGTATACGTGAAGCTCGTCCACCACCACATACTGCAGATTGGCGAAGAGCTTCTGCCATTTGGTGTGGTGCGGCATGATTCCGGTGTGCAGCATGTCGGGATTGGTCACCACCACGTGCCCCTGTTTGCGGATGGACTGCCTTGCCTCATCAGGGGTGTCACCATCATAGGTGAAGGTTCTTATATCGGCCTTGAGCTCACCAATCAGTCCGTGGATCTCATGCATCTGATCCTGAGCCAGGGCCTTGGTGGGGAAGAGATAGAGAGCTCGGGTTTCCGGCTTTTCGAGGATGTGCTGCAGGACAGGGAGGTTATAGCACAGTGTTTTTCCGCTTGCCGTGGGCGTGACCAGGACAACATCCCTGCCGGACCTGATGATGTTCATGGCCTGTGCCTGGTGGGTGTAGAGCACTTTGATCCCTCGCCCGAGGAGAACCTCTTTCAGGCGAGGCTGCACCCAGTCAGGAAACGGGGCATAGCTCCCCTGGGATGCAGGGATGTGATGCATTGCTGTGACATGTTCACGGAAGCGCCGGTCGTTGTTCCTGCGCTCAACCCATTGACTCACCGTCTGTGTGGTCATGATCTCCTGCACCCTGCCCTCTCTGGAAGTGTTGAGAACCGTCATACAAGGTCCAACAAAGCAAGGAGAAGTACTGCCTGTCGCTGTGACTATAGAGATGGTCCCACCAGCCTGTCAACGGGCAAAACCACATGGCCGGGGAGGCAGGGGGAAGGCCTTCGAAAACCTCATCCCCATCGCGGAGAAAAAAATTCATTGACCCTCACATGACCCTCACATTTCTCTTGAATTCTTAAAAAAGAAGGTTATTAGAAATCATAAAATATGAGCGCTTTCCTGTTAAGTTACCATGACAGGAATACGAAAAGATCCTTCGGCAGGGAGATCGTGAGATGAATGCACCACAGAGTTTTCAATTAGATGATGATGACTCCATCCTGACAGACATCGTCTGATGAAACCATCCACGTCTCTTCCACCCCTCCCTTTTTTCCACGCACTTTTTGTGTTCATGCAGTCGCATCGCCACAACAAAATCATCGATTTCCCAGTAAAGGAGGAACAATCGAGATGAAGAACACCGGTCATGTCATGTCTGTCTGCGTGGACGATCCGGACCCCTTAAGTTCCGAATCAACCGACGAACCCCCATCGATTCCCCAGAGCCTCTTTGGCGATATCTTCCTCGCCCCGCACCCTGTCAGAAGGCACCCATCCGCATGCCGGATACCCATCAGCCCGCCCTCGCAGCAGTTCCTGAGGAATTTCTATCCGCAGGCAAGTGAGGCAGAGTGGTCCAACTGGCACTGGCAGATCAGGAACAGCGTCGCAAGCCTTGACCAGATCCGGCGAATGATCGACCTTACCAGCGATGAGCGGATGGCCATCATGTGTCATTCTTCCGGACTGCCGCTGAGGATCACCCCCTACTATGCGAGCCTGATCAGCAGATCTGACCCTGCCCAGGCAATCAGGAGATCCATGATCCCGGTGATGGATGAGTACCTGACGAGTCCGGACGAGAAGCCGGACCCTTTACATGAAGAACACCAGAGCCCGGTTCCCGGCGTGGTTCACCGATACCCCGACAGGGTCCTTTTCCTGACCACAGGGTTCTGCTCTTCGTACTGCCGGTACTGTACCCGTTCCCGCATGGTGGGGTGCAACGGGAAGTTCCGCAGCAGCATCAAGCAGTGGCAGCAGGCCATCAGCTACATCGAGCAAACACCCCAGATCAGGGATGTTCTCCTCTCCGGAGGCGATCCGCTGACATTGCCGGACAGTCAGCTTGAGTATCTCCTGTCCAGCATACGTCGTATATCACACGTCGAGGTCATCCGTATCGGGACGAAAGTGCCTGTGGTTCTCCCGCAGAGGATTACACCGAAGATGCTGAGGATCCTGAAAAAATATAACCCGTTGTGGATGAGCATTCACTTCACCCATCCAGATGAACTGACGCCGGAGACGTGTGCCGCCTGCACGCAGCTCGCAGATGCAGGATTACCGCTCGGCAGCCAGACAGTGCTCCTCAAGGGAATCAACGATCGCGTGGAAACATTGAAAACACTCTACCACGGACTGATGAAGGTCCGGGTACGGCCGTACTATCTCTACCAGTGCGACCCCATTCTCGGGTCATCCCATTTCAGAACGAGTGTTGAAACGGGTATTGAGATGATCGAGGGCCTGCGGGGACATACCTCGGGATATGCCGTGCCTCACTATGTGATCGACGCCCCCGGGGGAGGGGGAAAGATTCCCCTCCTGCCCGACTACTTTCAGGGTCGCACCGCAGAGGGTGTGATCCTGAGAAACTACGAAGGAGCGCTGTTCAGGTATCCTGAATCATCCCTTCATCATGCACCTGGTGCATAAGATGGTCATCGGGCTCACCTACGATCTTCGTGACGACTACCTGAAAGAGGGGTTCAGTTACGAGGAGACAGCGGAATTCGACCTGTCAGACACCATCGACGGAATTGAAGAAGCTCTTTGTGCCTCCGGGCACGACATTGACAGGATCGGGAACATCAAAGGCCTTGTGGAAAGGCTCGCATCCGGGAACAGGTGGGATCTCGTATTCAACATAGCCGAAGGCATGTATGGATTCGGACGGGAATCACAGGTTCCTGCTCTCCTGGATGCCTACAGGATTCCGTACACCTTTTCCGATCCGCTGGTTCTCTCCATCACGCTCCACAAGGGGATCACCAAATCCATCATCACCGGTGCGGGAATCCCCACTGCTGATTTTGTGGTGGTGAACAGTGCCGAGGAGCTCGCCACCGTGAATCTCGCCTACCCCCTCTTCCTGAAGCCGGTGGGAGAAGGAACCGGGAAGGGGATCAGCGATGCGTCGAGGGTCATGTCGAAAGAAGCGCTCTTGTCCGTAGGCGCAGCGCTCCTGAAACAGTTCAGACAGCCTGTGCTCGTGGAGAGGTTCCTGCCCGGTCGCGAGTTCACCGTGGGGATTGCGGGCTCCGGGGAGGACGCCTCCGCCCTCGGGGCCATGGAAATCATCTTCAGGAAAGACCCTTTTGGAAACAACATCTACTCCCTGTACAGCAAATCTCACTACGAAGAGCACATCGAGTATCGGCTGCCGGAGAAAGAAGCGGCACAGAGCTGTTGTGAGATTGCCCTCAAGGCATGGAGGATCCTGGGATGCAGGGATGCAGGGCGGATAGATCTGAGAATGGACGACCAGGGTGTGCCGAACGTTATCGAAGTCAATCCCCTTGCCGGCCTCAACCCTGTTCACTCCGATCTTCCCATTCTCTGCAGGCTGCAGGGAATCTCCTTCCAGTGGCTTATCAAACGCATCGTTGACTCCGCCATGAGACGCGTGAATCATGAGTGGTGACATCGTCATTCTCCACAATCCAGTACCCGAAGACGCGCACAAGGATGAAGCCGATGTCCTTATCCAGGCCAGGGAGATCTCAAAGGCCCTCGCCGAACTGGGATACACCCCCCACATGCTCCCCTTTTCACTGTCGTCACAGGATTGCATGAGAACACTGAACATGCTCGTGCCCCTGTGTGTCTTCAACATCGTGGAATCCCTCGAGGGGGACGGGCGACTCATCCATGTCGCCTGCTCCTACCTCGACCACCTGGGCATTCCCTACACAGGAGCTCCGGCAGAGGCCATGTTCCTCACCTCTCACAAGGTGCTCGCCAAGAGATGGATGCTGCTCAACGAGATACCCACACCAGAGTGGATTGGCCACGGGCCCGCAGATCCGGTTGAACTACCCCTGCCTGCACCTTGCATCATCAAGGCCCTGTGGGAGGAGGCATCCATCGGGCTCGACGAGAGCTCCGTCGTAATGATCGAGGGCCCTGGAATGCTGAAGGCTCTTGTGGAAAAACGATCTGAAGAACTCAAGACCCAGTGCTTTGCAGAGAGATTCATCGACGGCAGGGAGTTCAACCTGTCCCTCCTCGCAACCACCTCTGGAGTGGAGGTTCTGCCTCCGGCCGAGATTGTCTTTGATTTCCCTGAACACAAGGCACGGATCGTTGACTATCGCGCGAAGTGGGACGAGGCTTCTCCTGAGTACAAAGACACCCAGCGCAGCTTCGAGTTTTCCTCTTCAGACGAGGTACTTCTGGGAAGACTCAAGGAGACAGCACTGAAGTGCTGGCGTTACTTTGACCTGCGTGGCTACGCACGGGTAGACTTCAGGGTGGATACCGAGGGACTCCCCTATGTGCTCGAAATCAATGCAAACCCCTGTATCTCACCTGACAGCGGGTTCGTTGCAGCAGCACATCGTTCAGGTATCACCTACGGAGAAGTCATAGAGCGGATCCTCGCGGATTCCCTCTCGGCGGAACAGTCAACCTGAGACAGGAGACATCTCTAAAGCGCCATGCCCATCATCTACCGGGAAGAAACCCTTCCAGCTGACACCGATGCAGTGCGCTGCCTCGTTGAATCAACGGGATTCTTCACCCCCGAAGAAGTCGGCGTTGCCATCGAACTCGTGGAAGAACGCCTTGCCAAGGGTTCCCCGAGCGGGTACTCCTTCATCTTCCTGGAAAACGAAGGCCATGTCGTGCTCGGATACTCCTGTTTCGGCCCCATTCCCTGCACGAAAGACAGCTTCGACATCTACTGGTTTGCCGTACGCAAAGATCGCCAGAACTCCGGACTCGGCACGAGCCTGCTGGAGAGAACCGAACAAGCCATCTCGCTGATGGATGGCGCGAAGGTCTATATTGAAACCTCCTCTCGAGGGCTCTATCTGCCCACGCGAGAATTCTATCAACGAAACGGGTACCGCCAGGAGGCGCGTTTCAAGGATTTCTACGCCCCGGGTGACGACAAGATCGTCTATGTGAAACAGCTTCTCCCTGCAGGAAACGCTCCTCTTTGAAGAATGCATCCTCTCCATTGTGAGCAGAATGTTCGGCGAAGAAGTCAAGGAGATCAACGATGAGGTGAAAGACGCCGTGGGCGAGGTCCTCAACATCATCTCGGGTCAGGCACGACAGAAGCTCGAGACACTCGGCAGGTCGCTCAAGGGGGCGATACCCACGGTGATCACCGGAAAAAACCACACCATCTGCCACATCACCAAGCAGTCGATCATTGTGATCCCCTTTGAAACGGACACAGGCCACTTCACCATCGAGGTCTGCTTCGATCCCTGATGGGGCCTGAAAAAACGGGCCTGTTCTCTCGATCAACGCGAAAGAGGGACGCCTTCCCTGTCACAAGTCTGTGGAACATCCAGTTCGTCCTATGAAAACTAGCCTGATAGTGCTAAAAATATCTCCGTTGATATACGCGATTCGAGCGAGTACAGCCCCGGGAACGACAGGGCTCTCTCCCTGACTCAGGAAACGCTCGGACGCATCCAGGATAAACAGGGTGTTTCATTACATCTTCTGTGGAGGGAGCGTATGGAGAGTATCACCTCCGGTATTGAACAAATAAAGGCCTTCCTGCAGACCGGCATCTGGCGTGTCCGAGTGAAACACCTCACAGGGACACGCAGCTTTTTCATCAGATACCTGAGGATGGCCCTCATCACAGCCAAAGAGTTCGTGGATGACCGGTGTTCGCTGCGGGCATCGGCTCTCACCCTCTATTCACTTCTGGCGATCGTTCCGGTGTTTGCTCTGGTCTTTGCCATTGCCAAAGGATTCGGGTTTCAGAAACTGCTCGAGCAGCGGATCGTGGAACAGTTTGCCGGTCAAGAGCAGGTGATCGTCTGGGTAATCGAGTTTGCCCGCAACCTCCTGGAAAATACCCGGGGGGGTGTCCTTGCCGGGGTAGGTATTGCTCTGCTTCTGTATGCCGTATTCAAGGTACTGGACCACATCGAGGCATCATTCAATGATATCTGGGCGATATCAAAGGGGAGGACCCTGGGAAAGAAGCTCACCGACTACCTGTCCCTGATGCTCATCGGGCCCATTCTGCTCATTCTCTCCAGCAGCGCAACGGTTCTGGTCATGACACACCTCACAGAGCTCTTCGAACGTTTTGCCATCCTGGGACTGTTCAGTGTCGTGCTCTCCCTCGTCCTGAACCTCATCCCCTACTGCCTTATCTGGACTCTGCTGGCCTTTGTCTACATGTTCATGCCCAACACCAAGGTAAAGTTTTCATCGTCCCTCCTCGCCGGTGTCGTTTCCGGAACGGTCTTTGTCATCGTTCAGTGGCTCTACATCGCCTTCCAGGTCGGGGTTACGCGATACAACGCCATCTACGGCAGCTTTGCAGCGCTCCCACTCTTTATCGTGTGGCTCCATCTCAGCTGGACCATCGTGCTGTTCGGTGCCGAACTTTCCTTTGCCCACCAGAACGACGATGCCTACGAGTACGAACCGGACAGCAGAAAAATATCTCCTGCATTCAGAAAACTGCTCAGCCTGCTCATCATGCACCACCTCGTGATGATTTTCATCCGCGGAGAGAAGGCGCCTCATTCGCAGGAGATTTCAGAGATCCTGGGAATTCCCCTCCGCCTGGTCCGGGAAATCATAAGCGAACTGGTTCAGAGCGGCCTCGTTTCCCAGACCGTATCAGAAGCAGATGCACAGAATGCGTATCAGGTAGGACGTGATGTGAATACGCTCAGCGTGGCATCTGTCCTGGAAGCCCTGGAACGCAAGGGCGTCGATTCGATTCCCCTGCCAAAGACAGACGAACGTGCTGCCCTGGATGAAACCCTCCGAAACTTCCAGGACCAACTGGAACGCAGCGGCACGAATGTCCTGCTGAAAGATCTTGTCGCTGGAACAAGATAGTGAAGACATGCTGACAACCATGACGGAAACCGAAAGACGCCTCTGCCATGGAGTCGTGTACTCGCACCGTGCTACTGTATTTCCTGGTGATGTACATGGACCTGCAATTGATGGTTCCGTCGCGACAGCCCCGGATGGAGAAGACCTGATCTTCACCGTGCATGAAGCATGCTTTCCGTACACACCGCACGGATCACCATGGCGGATATCCTCTGGAGCAATGGAATAATCCGCATCGTCGGTCCGGTGATCCTTGGTGCCGGCTGACACCCATCTCTCTTGCAAAGTCAACGATGGCATCGGCGAGTTGAGTTTTCCTCACCAATGAGTATATACTGGGCTCGGTAGGATTGTGCGGTGAAATAAAAGGTTACAGAGCCTACCGTGACATGAAAAGGAGTGATTCATGCAGGATCCGTTGAAGTGTTCCCTGATGATCCTTGTGGCTGCCATCATGACGTTGATCGGGGGGTGCAGCGGTCCCTCCCAGTACGACTGGGTGAGCTGGTACCAGTGGAGGGGGAACTGTTTTGTCAAGCTCATCGTGGATGTGGAATCGGATCAGGCTGGTTCATCGGTCTTCCTCGATGGTCAGCGCCAGTGTACAACCCCATGCACGCTGGAGTTCGAGGCAGCCCCTTTTGTGTCCGGGCAGGAGCGCAGGCTGGTCTCGCCAACGGACGGATCCGTGTCTCACGAGACACGGAATACCCGGTTCAACAGCGCGCATCCCAAGACCATCATGGTGGAGAAGGAGGGCTTCAGACCCGTCGAAACGACCATCGTCCTGGAAGATTTCTTTGCATCGGATACGCTTCGGCACCACGAGCACTACACCCGGAAGATCCGGATGACGTTCAATCTCAAGACTGAAATCCAGGAGGATTTCCGGCGCGTGGTGATCGAGCCCCTCGACGAGTAGGAAGGGTACGTGCCGAGAATTAGGGTTTCGGAAGATACAATCACTCGTCCCGGGTTCAGACGCCAGGCCTTCCCCTGTCCCTTTTCTTTTCAAGGAGCATCTCCATGAAGGCATCGGCACGGGTCTGGAACTGGGCATGGGAGAAATTGCGAGCGTCCATGTGATCAGCATCGATGGTGATCGAGGGGATGTCGAGTTCCTTGAGCAGCGCACGCCGGATATCGGTCTGGCCGATGGTGATGGGAACACATGACTTGTTCTGGTGAAACACGGCGCCGTCGATCGCGTAGTCCCTGCATGCCTTGAGAACCATCTCCTTACGCCGCCTGATGGAGAGGCAGGAGACCAGCGAGTAGGACATGAGGCTTTTCATGGCCAGCGCTTCGAGGGGATTGGATGTATCCAACCTCAGCGACCACGCAGCAGAGTAGGTTTCCGCCACAAAGACCCCGCCCATATGCTCGAATGCGTTGAACAGTCCCATGTTGTACCACAGGGGAATATTGTCCCAGAAGAGTCTGACCTGTTCATCCTCGAGGACTCCGATCCCGTCATTGGCACGCTGGCGCACCTCATCCCTCACCTTGGTGAGGAAATCAACGGCTACCTGGGTTCCCTGCCGGGTTACCATCACGAACATGATGCCGATCTCGGCCGCGGAAATGGGGGTGGGGATGAATCTTCTGTAAGACATGATCTCGTCCCACAAGGCACAGGCTTTGTCTGAGAGGATCACCGCCTCCTCGAGCCGGTCATAATCCATTTTCTTTCCAGTGGCCCTGGTGAGAAAATCGATGAGCCTGTGTATCTCACTGACTGCGTACCTGATGTGATGGTCGCGGATGTCTTCCACCGCAACCTGGGGCAGATCTGCAGAAAAGATTCGGGACGAAGGGAATCGCTGTTCCAGAATCTGGAAAATCTTCATGGCCGGGATGCACCCGCCGCCGAAGGAGATCAGAAGATCAGGCTCGGGCAGACCTCCCAGGGGTACGTGTGCAGCATGCATGTCCGAGTAGACATATCCCACGATATTCCTCAGGTACCCACACAGGTCGCGTGAATACCCCATGCCCTCGGACACCTCGAAATTCCCGGGGGTCAGGCCGAACGCGGCACACACGGGAGACCAGTTTTCAGGAAAAACCGGCTGGAGATCCATGGCATAGAAGACCTCGATGACACCGTTCATGGGCGGCATCCACCCCACGGGCTTTCCCTGGTCATGGGCCTGCTGACATTCCAGGTAATAGTCAGCCACGACCTGTGTCAGCTCTCTGGCTGCATTCAGACGTTTCTTCGACTTACCGGTGCCGGCCACGTCAGTCCTCCAGCATACTGAAAAAGGTTTCCAGCCTGGTCCTGATCTGACCATCCATGACTCCCTCTTCGTCCAGTTCAATGAGAATGCTGGGAAATCCTTTCTTCTTGAGGGTTTCAGAAACACTCGGGTAGTCTGCGAGATGCGGGGAGCAGAACTTCTGGAACACGAAAACAACACCACGGGCACGTGATGTGCGCACCTGATCAAGGAGGAGCGAGGCCCGGGAACTTGGTCTCGCCCTGGCCGGACAGGGAAGCCGCCTCATGTACCGGTCCAGGAGCCGTTCGGTGGGGGTTGCGCCCGTACCATATGCAGGAGAGGCATTGCGCATCCCGTCACAGAGATCGTCGGATACAATCACTCCACCAAGCTCTTCGATGAGGGCCAGAACCGGGGAATTCTCTATGAGACTCCCCGAGAGAATAACCGGGATCCCCTCTGCAGGGCTCTTCTCTTTTTCTTCCAGTGCCTCCTTCAGGTCTGCAAGCATACCCAGGTATTCCAGCGGATCCAGGAAAAATCCAGCCCTGAGCATTGCCGCGAAAGCCTCTGCTCCGAAAGCAAACCTCCGGGTTGACCGCATCACATCCAGGGCCAGGAGATGCTCCCGGATCTGCCCATAGATCATAAGGGTTTCTTCAAGGGAATCTTCGCTGAAGCAGCCACCAATCCCTGAGAGTTTGTCGAGGAGTTCTTGCACCCCTTCACGGAAAAACAACCGTGAATCCTCTGTGTCGTTGTAGGGGAGCGGAAGACTGTGGAAGAGTTCCAGGGGGATGTTCTCTTTCCAGACATTGAAGAGGCCGCAGGCGATATCGCACGTGTACCCCTGCACAAGCCCAGAGAGGAAATCGTACTCTCCTGCCATGGCACGCTCGAGGGACTGGCGCATGTAAGGACAGATGAAGTTTGGCACCAGCGTATACGCCTGCTCAACCCGAACCTGTTCTCCCCAGATCCTCACGGGCAGAAACCCGCTTGCATGGATGAGCTCGATCGGGGTGTACGTGCAGAAATACCCGATGATCTTTTTCCCCGACGCTGCCGTGTTCCGAAGTCGCTCCGTGCGATGGAACGCTGCCTCGGTAAAGGGAACCATGTGCTGTTCATGCACCATACCTTCGTCGTCCTGTCTGACAATACTACAGCAGCAGCGAAGGTACCGTCAACGTTTTCGAGGGGATTTGTCAATGGCTGTGAAAAAACTGATAGACGGGCGGGCCCCGGTGCTGACCACACTGTCCGGCCAGTTTCCGGAACCCGTTTTATTCCAGGAAAGAACCCGTACTAAAGACCGAAGCGTTTCCTGAGCTCGTCCAGCTGCTCCTTCAAACGCTGTGGCAGACGATCTCCAAACTGCGAGAAGTGCTTCTCGATGGTGGGGATCTCCGCCTTCCAGGCCTCCTCATCGATTTTGAGCAGCTCCTGCATGATCCCAGGGGAGACATTCAACCCCTTCAGGTCTAGGGCGCCGTCCTCCGGAAGAAGCCCGATGGGGGTCTCATATGCACCGGACTTGCCGTCGACTCGCTCGCACATCCACTTGAGCACCCTGGAATTCTCGCCGAATCCCGGCCAGAGAAACTTCCCGTCGCTGTCCCTTCGGAACCAGTTCACGTAGAAGATCCGGGGGGCCTTGTCTCCCAGGGCGTCACCCATGGTGAGCCAGTGCTGGAAGTAATCGCCCATGTTGTAGCCGCAGAAGGGTTTCATGGCAAAGGAGTCGCGCCTGAGCGTTCCGATGTCTCCGATGTTGGCTGCCGTTGTTTCTGATGATGCCGTGGCTCCGAGGAAAACCCCGTGATCCCAGTTGAATGCCTCGGTGACCAGGGGAACCACCCCTGTCCTCCTCCCGCCAAAGATGAAGATGTCGATGGGAACGCCCTCGGGCTTCTCCCAGTCTTCACAGATGCAGGGACACTGTGAGGCAGGAGCTGTGAAGCGTGCGTTCGGATGTGCTCCCGGGTCTTTGCTTTCCGGTGTCCAGTCTCTGCCTTTCCAGTCGATGGCATGGGTCGGCGGGTCTCCATCCATGTCTTCCCACCACACATCCCCGTCGTCGGTGAGCGCGCAGTTGGTGAAGATGATGTTCTCGTGCAGTGAATCCATTGCCATGGGGTTGGAATCGTAGGACGTTCCCGGGGCGACGCCGAAGAAACCGGCCTCGGGGTTGATGGCATAGAGCCTTCCGTCAGGACCGATCTTCATCCAGGCGATATCATCTCCGATGGTTTCACAGGTCCAACCCTCAACGGTGGGCTGGAGCATGGCCAGGTTTGTCTTGCCGCAGGCCGAAGGAAAGGCTGCCGCGATGTGGTAGCGCTTGCCCCCTGGGCTCGTGAAGCGAAGGATCAGCATGTGCTCTGCCATCCACCCCTCCCGGTGTGCCATGGCAGAAGCGATGCGAAGCGCAAGGCACTTCTTTCCGAGCAGAGCGTTTCCTCCGTATCCGGAACCAAAGGACCAGATCAGATTTTCTTCGGGGAAGTGGCTGATGTACTTCTTCTCCATGGGCGCGCATGGCCACGCTTCATCCTTGTCGCCGGGTTCAAGGGGCGCCCCAACGGAATGCATGCAGGGGATGAATTCTCCCTCGGTTCCCAGGACCTCGAGCACCCTGGTGCCCACGCGGGTCATGATGTGCATGTTGCATACCACGTAGGGACTGTCGGTGATCTCGATGCCGATCTTGGCGATGGGAGACCCGATAGGCCCCATGGAAAAGGGAATCACGTACATGGTGCGTCCCTTCATGCAGCCATCATAGAGTTTTTTCATGATCTCCCTGAGCTCACCCGGGTCGATCCAGTTGTTCGTGGGCCCGGCATCGTCTGGCTTCTGCGTGCTGATGTACGTCCGGTCTTCCACACGGGCCACGTCGCTCGGATGCGAGCGGAAGAGGAAACTGTTAGGACGCGTCTTCAGAGGAATAGCGCTCCCGCTCGTGACCATCATGGCCATCAAACGGTCATATTCCTCTTTGCTGCCGTCACACCAGTAGATCTGATCAGGCTGGCACCGATCTGCCATTTCCTGAACCCAGGCAATGAGTCTTTCGTGTTTGGGAACTCCATTCATGGGGCTGCTCCTCTTCGCTGTTTTGTAGGCAAACACTATACAGAAGCCTAAACCCTTTTTCAAGAGTTCCTTTCACCCTGATGGAGAATCTTCTTTTTTAGGTTTTTTCAGGACACACCCGGTAAGCATTGACGCAAAACACCATGTAGTTTCCTGAGTTCTCCGCTCATCAGGTGCGGGGTTCACTAGGAAACCTCTTTCCGATTCTCTCCCGTTTCTCCCCCTTGTCTTTACACGGGTGAACGGAATGGGGAAGCGTTTCTGAATCTGGTGATGTCGTATCCAAAGGTTCAAGGGAAGAAAACCCTGCAACGGCGCTCCTTCAGGCAGATCGTGGACCTCCCGGTGTCAGATGTGCTGGCAAAGCGTTGTTCAAAGGAAGCTACCTGATCCTGCGGATAATCCCCTTTGTGGATCCGCGCTTCTGTCTGCAGCCCTTCAGCCTGCCCGCCACACAGAACTCCCTGACCAGCACGACGCCCGCGAGGAAACCCCCGATATGAGCCCAGAACGCCACGCCGCCGCCGGGAGCTCCAAGGGTGAAGATTCCCTCGATGACCTGGAGGAGAAACCAGAAGCCGAGCATGAAGTATGCGGGAACCACGATGCGCGTGATGAAGAACCCGAAAAAAACCAGAACATGGACCGGTGCGCGGGGATAGAGCAGGACATAGGCACCCATGACGCCCCCGATGGCCCCTGAGGCACCGACCATGGGTATGGGGCTCGCAGGGTTTGAAATCATCTGGGCAGCAACCGCGGCAACGCCGCAGATGAGGTAAAACACCACGAACCGCACCGGGCCCATGGCATCCTCCACGTTGTCGCCGAACAGGTAGAGAAACCACATATTTCCGATGAGGTGGAGCCACCCTCCGTGCATGAACATGGAGCTGAAGACCGTGAGCCAGCTGGCACTCCCATCGATCACGCAGGAAATCTCTCTGCCCATGGGAACCTGTGTGCCGGGAGGCACAATGCCGAGGAGTTCACCGGGGATCAGGCCGAAGCGGCAGACCGAAATGGCAAGCTCCGGGTTCATGCCGAACCCCTGGAGAAAGATCCACGCCGCGGCATTGAGTGCGATGATGAGAAAGGTTGCAAAGGAGGTATGCAGGGTCGGGTTCTCGTCACGCAAGGGAAACATGGATGTTCACCCGCTCGTGCTTATTCAAGATCACTCTGTTCAATCCCGTGTTGTCTCACTGAACCACCTGTATGGAGGTATACGTCAACATGATCTGCCTCGACACAGACTACCACACACCGGAGGGGAAATGAACCGGTAATCCTGTCCCTACGAAGAAACAGCCCTGTTTCCTTTCTTGACTCCGGCAATGAGAACAGGTATGTCGCACCTCACGAGCCTGCAGGGAGATCTCTGCGGAGAACCTCGGAGGCTTGTATAGAAAAATTCATCCCGGCAGGATCGAGCACATGATGAACACCGACCTGGTGGAAACGATCGATGTCCCTGAACACGAGAACGCTGAAATCTGATACCCTGCTCCTCACCACGGCAACGATCTGGGGATTTGCGTTCGTGGCACAGCGCGTCGGGATGGAGTATGTCGGACCCTTCATCTTCAACGGAATCCGCTTCGCCCTGGGGTGCATGGTGCTCCTGCCCATCATTCTCAGAAACGGGACGATCCACGGATCATCACAGAAGTCTGCAGAGAATCCAGGATGGGGGGGCCTCCTGGGTGGTGGCTTTATTGCCGGGCTTGTCCTCTTCGCCGGATCGTCCCTCCAGCAGACGGGCATCGTCCATACCACCGCAGGCAACGCAGGGTTCATTACCGGCCTCTACGTGGTCATCGTTCCGATCTTGGGCCTGTTTCTCGGGCAGAGAACCTCTGCAGGAACATGGATTGGTGTTCTCCTTGCAGCCTTCGGCATGTACCTGCTCAGTGTCACGGAGCAGTTTACCATATCATTCGGTGATCTTCTCGTGTTCATCGGCGCCTTTTTCTGGGCCGGCCACGTGATCATTATCGGCTGGCTCTCGCCCAGGTTCGATTCACTCCAACTCGCCTTCATCCAGTATGCGATCTGCTCACTGCTGAGCCTCATTACTTCACTTATCTTCGAGGCCACCGCAGGGCCGGCACTGGTCCAGGCGAGCATCCCCATCCTCTACGGTGGTGTACTGTCCGTTGGAATAGCCTACACCCTCCAGGTGGTGGCACAGAAGAATGCACACCCGGCACACGCCGCAATCCTTCTGAGTCTCGAGGCCGTGTTCGCAGCGCTCGGGGGTTGGATCATGCTCGATGAGATCCTGACCCCAAGGGAACTCTCCGGGTGCGCCCTCATGTTTGCCGGCATGATCGTCTCCCAGCTCTGGGGATATGCCCTCTTCAGGGTGATGGCAAAGCGTTCGTAACTGCCTCTCGTTAAACCGGATCACGATCAGGCGGTTCGAAAAATTCTCTCCCGTGAACTTTGTGCACACCGGTGCGCTTATTCAGTGTCTCGCCTCCACTCCAGGCCAGCTAGGGATTCCCAGACTCGTCGTTGAAAAGATTGAGGTAGTCCTTCTCTATGGTGAGAGAGTTTCCCTCCCACTGAAGCATCCCCTGTTTCTTCAGGCGCTTGATGAGGCGAGAGAATGTTTCGGGAATCGTTCCGATAGCGGATGCAATATCTTTTTTTGCCATGTCGACCGTGTACCTTCCGGCGTGACCGTACCTCTCGATCAGAAATCTGAAAAACCGCTCTTCCACGTCATAGGTCGTGAGGTAGAGGATCCGCTCGGCCAGGTAGCGCTGTTTCCTCATGAGATTTACAATGAACTCGTTACGGAACTTCTTCTCATCGAGAAGGCCGAGAACGTGGCTTCGTTCGAATGACATCATGCGCGCCCCGGTGATGGCCATTGCATTGACCGGGTAGCTGGGGTTCTCGAACAGGATGACCTCTGCAAAGATCTCACCGGGCTTCACCAGCTTGAGCGAGATCTCCTGACCGCCGGGAGAGGTTTTGAACAGTCTGAGAGCACCCTCGATCAGGAGGAAAAAAGCGCTCCCCTCCTGTCCCTCGGTGAAGAGCAGGTCTCCCTGTGCACAAGAGATGACCCGTGCACGGGATGCAAGCCGGGAAATGATGTCTTCAGACAGACCGCTGAAGAGGTCTGCCTGCCGTACATGGTCACGCAGTTCCATAACAAGACTCTACGGTTGATCCGGAAATCATGCAACGTGAAAATTATCTCATCTTGACCTGGGTCAAGGCCTGACCCCGCCGCTTCTTCTATATGTAGAATAAAAATGCGGGAAGGAAGGACGCGATGAAGCAGATCAGGAAGATCATCGAGATCGACGAAGAAAGGTGCACGGGGTGCGGTCAGTGTATCCTCGCATGTGCCGAGGGAGCGCTGGAACTCGTGAATGGCAAGGCACGGATCAAAGGCGAGATTCTCTGCGACGGGATCGGTGCGTGCATCGGAACCTGCCCCGAGGGGGCGCTCACCATCATAGAACGGGAGGCAGAGGAATTCAGCGAAGCGGCGGTACACGCGCACATCGAGAGTCGCCATACAGCCCATAAGCCCCACCTCCATGCACACGAACCAGCACCTATTCTGGCCTGCGGGTGTTCCTCGTCGGCTGCAATGTTCCTGAAGGAGACCTGTCCCGGGGAAGAAACCCGGGAAATCACCACAGAGTCCACCCCCTCGGAGCTCACCCACTGGCCGGTGAAGCTCCAGCTCTTGAGCCCGAACGCGAACTATCTGAAGAATTCGGACCTCCTGCTGCTTGCAGACTGTGTAGCCGTTGCCTCCGCCAACCTCCACGCAGATTTTCTCAGGGGAAGAACCGTTGCCATCGGATGCCCCAAACTGGACAACCTCGAGGCACACATCACGCGCCTGGCAGATATCCTTTCCACGGCACGCCCGCGTTCTCTCACCGTGGTGCGCATGGAGGTGCCGTGCTGCAGCGCCTTTGTCCATGGGGCCCTCGATGCACTGCACCGTTCAGGCGTGACCGTACCCCTTTCTGAAATCGTCATCAGCAGGCACGGAGAGGTGATCCAGCAGAGGTCCCTCGACGATGTCTGCGCCGCACGGGCATACGGCTGATAGCTCAGGCCAGGCACCGCAGGTGCGGTACAGGAGCGCAGGCCAAGATCTCACCCAGCCGGAGAATCTTTACTGGGAAACAAGGGGTGCTCCCGCGTAAAACCGAGGATCGTTAATGCGAGGGCTGGGTGATTGACAGCACCACCTGAAACCTGCTTCAAAGGCAAGCATGGACATCGTGCTCATTACTGCCCCTGTATCGCGTCCCTGCGAACCGCCGGCCGGGCTCGCAAAACTCTCGGGGATCCTTAAGGACCATGGTGTCGAGCACCTGGTGATTGACGCAAACCTTGAATGCCTTCTCCACCTGATCACCTCCGGAGAACCCCTCCATGCCCAGGACACCTGGACCAGACGCAGTGCACGCCACGTGGAGAAAAATCTCCGGTCCCTCAGGGATGGAACGGCCTTCGGGAATATGGGGGCGTACATCAAAGCGGTCACCGAGCTCAACAGGATCCTGGAGGTGAGATCAAAAAGCCACGGGGTTCATGTCAGCCTCAACAACTTCACCCACATGAGACGTTCGCCGGTGAAGAGCGCTGATCTGCTGCACGCGGCAGAGCACCCGGAAGACAATGTGTTCTATCCCTACTTTCTCAAGCGGCTGCAGGCTCTCCTGGAAGAACACGCCCCCGGATACCTGGGTTTTTCCCTGAACTACCTCAGTCAGGTACTGACAACCTTTGCCATGATCGGTCAGGCAAAAATCCTCAGCCCAGGAACGAAGATCCTTCTGGGCGGAGGGCTGGTTACCTCGTGGATGAGGGGCCCCATGAAAACGAATACCTTTGCCGGCCTGGTGGACGAAATTGTCGACGGCCCGGGAGAGGACCGCCTTCTCTCTCTCTTCAGGGGCGAGACCCCTTCCCGGATATCTCTGCCCGAATATGGAGGCTTTCAAACCCGTGACTACCTTTCCCCGGGAAGCATCATCCCCCTGAGCACGTCAACGGGCTGTTACTGGGGCAGATGTTCCTTCTGCCCGGAAAAGTCGGAGAACACACGGTATTGCCCTGTTCCCGGCGGTGCTGTCGTTTCTCTGGTGCGTCACGTCCTAAAGAAGCATTCACCGGCACTCGTGCACTTCTGTGACAATGCACTGAGTCCATCGATCATCGCATCCCTTGCCCGGGAGGAACTCCCTTCTCCCTGGTACGGATTCGCGAAGATTATACCTGAGCTTGCAGATCCCGACCTCTGTTCCTCCCTGAAACGATCCGGGTGCGTGATGCTTCAGCTCGGGCTGGAATCAGGAGACCAGGGCGTACTTGACAAACTGGGCAAGGGGATCAGGCTCGAAACAGCTGCTCATGTCCTGAAAAGCCTCACACGTGCAGGAATAGCCACGTATGTGTATATCCTGTTCGGAACACCTGAGGACTGCGTGGGCGCACAGAAAACCCTCGATTTCGTGAGCAGGCATCAGGAAGCCATCGATTTTCTTAACGTCTCGATCTTCAATCTGCCCAGATACAGCCACGATGCCGCGAACCTCACGACCTTCGATTTCTCGGAGGGAGACCTTTCCCTGTACCAGGGGTTTGTCCACCCTGCGGGATGGGACAGAAACAGAGTCCGCCAGTTCCTGGACAAGGAATTCAAGCGGCAGAGATCCATTGCGCGCATTGTACGACAGGACCCTCCGTTCTTTACCTCGAACCATGCACCATTGTTTGCGAAGAGATAACGATGTGCCTGTATGACGTTACTGAACTCAGATTCCCTCACGTACTGTAAATTCCAAGGAGACGAATGCCGAAAAGCCCTGCATGAACGTATTCAGGCCTGTTCCCATAGATGTCATCGTTCTCTATGAGAAGGTCGTCGTGGACCTGTTCATAAAGCACCAGGACATGCTCGTACCCTTTCTCGAGAAAGGCGGGGTGTTCACTCGGGATCACCTCCTCGAGCTCCATCGATTCGGAATCAGCAGGATCTATGTCCGGAGAACTGATGCAGGCACCTTCGAAGAATACATTCATGAAAATTCTGACAAGATCATCAACGACTCCACCATACCCGGAAAAGTCAAGGCCGCTACGTTCTACGTGTCGTCCATGCATGCCCTCAGAAAGGCCTTTGAAGACCCGAATTCCAATCAGATCGAAGTGCTGAAAAACACCCTGAAACCCATGTTCAAAAACATCATGAAGAACAGAATTCTCCTGAACGACCTCTTCTCCATTACGGAGCATGATTTCAACACCTACACACACAGTGTCAACGTCGGCATCTTCGCCACCGCTCTTGCCATCCATTTCTACACGAATGACCGTGCACTAGGGATGGAGGAATTGGAACGGCTGACGTACGGGTACTTTCTCCACGATATCGGAAAGTGCAAGATACCGAAATCCATTCTCTCAAAACGGGGAAACCTGGACGATCATGAGTGGGCGATCATGAAGAAGCATCCCGAATTCGGCTACACCATCCTCATGGAGACAGGGCACCTTACTGATGAGGCTGCGTATATCTCCATGCAGCATCACGAACGCCCCAACGGGAGCGGGTATCCCTTCGGCATGACGGACATCCATCCCTGTGCCCGGATCTGTGCCATTGCGGATATCTTCGACGCACTGACATCTGAGAGGCCCTACAAGAAGCCCATGAAGCCTTTCGACGCCATCGAGATCATCAAGACAGAGGCCATAACCGAGTTTGACAATAATCTCCTCAGCACGTTCATCAGGATGCTGGGGCCCCACGAAGAAGTCATTCGACTCTCACAGGCAACGGGTTGATACTGACCGTTTTCCATGATGCATGCTCCTCCTTCTGGCAGCATCCACCAGAGCACGCGCATCTGTGGACGTCGCGGCACTGTTTCACTGCGTGAAATGGTCAGGGATCAGGATCCCTCAACGAGATGAACCCATCGTTGAAGACGTGCCATACTGCAACCCTCTATAAGCAGGACTGAAAAGGGCGAAAAGCAGGACAACCGCTGCCAGCAGCAGACCCCCGACACCGACGGTCACCGGTGCACTGAAGGCGTCGGCAAAGACACTCATGATCATGTTCCCAAACGGAAGGGCTGAAAAGGTGAACATGTACACACTCATGACACGCCCGTGGTAGCGTTTGTCGGTGGCATCCATGATCAGGGTTGCGTTGAGCGAGAGATAGGAGGACGAAACGATGCCGATGATCACCATCATCACAAGAGCGAGGGAAAACGAATATCCAAAGGCAAAAATCGCCAGACTCACGCCAAAGAGCCCCCCGAGGACCAGCTGCACCATGCCGGGCCGCCTGAGCTGTTGGATCGATGCAACGACAAGAGACCCGATGAGGGCGCCTATGCCGTTGGCCATCATCAGAAACCCGAGTCCCTTTGGTCCCACACCGAATACATTTTTGGCGAAAACCGGCATCAGTGCCTGAACCGGCATCCCTAAAATGATGGGGGCAATGCTCAGTATCAACAGGACGAGCAGGACAGGGTTGCCCCGGATATACCCAAGGCCGTCAAGCACCGCCCTGGTTCCGGAGGTGTCTTTCGCGTGTGCATGAATTCCTCGGTCGGGAATCCTGAAGAGACTCACCACGACAATCACAAGCAGGAGAGCCATGGTTGCGTACACCCCGCCGATGCCCACCCAGGGCTTGCTGATCAGCCATCCTGCCAAAGGAGGACCGATGACCCGACAGGCATTCAATCCCGAGCTGTTCAGGGCAATGGCATTGACCAATCGGGCCGGGCTTATCAGCTCGGCAATGAACGACTGCCTGGCCGGCATGTGAAAGGTGAAGGCTGTACCCATGATGCCTGAAAGGACCACCATGTTCCAGATTCTGATAGTTTCAGTTACGATCAGGACAGCCATGATCGCTGCCGAGAGAACCATGGTTGCCTGGCTGATCAGGAGAATCCCTCGTTTTGAATAACGGTCAGCCGCCATGCCCCCCACCAGGGAAAAGACGAGCATGGGAATGCCGAATCCCAGAGAGATGTACCCGATGGATTTGGCTGCTCCCGTGAGCTCGAAGGCCAGGTAGCCATTGGCGAAGAAATACATCTGAATGGCGAGGATCCCCGGCATCATGCCAAGCCACAGTGTTCTGAAGTCCCGTTCCATGAGCGCAGGGAATAATCTCAGCCATTGTTTCGCTGCAGTATAGGGGGCTGTTTCGGGCAAATCTCCGGGATGATCAGTCTGTTTCTCCTGCGTCATGAGGACTATCCTTAGACTATTCCTCTTATCAGGAGATCCCCCGGAAGTGAAACTGAAAACTGGGGAGAAGAGCTATTCTTGATGCCGTACTCGTGCCACCGGTGTATCGGCGACTCTGAACGGTTCATTCCCAAGGAGGAGATGGGTACGGGACGATTACGGTCCCAGGGACGGTTCGGCTCCGGTTCACGTGTTCCGGTTCACGGGAAAGATTCGTCTGTGTCTGAGCGTTTTTTCACTCAAGGCCGTCCTCGTGGAAGAAGATTTCCACGCCCCTTCGCATGATCTCTGTCAGAAATGGATCAGGGTCGGTGAGCAGTCTTTCAGGGGCATAGACTCCACCCGGGATATCTCTGAATGCACCCTCTAGTTCCCACAGAGCCGCCACCACACAGGGAACGGAGGTAATCCGGCCAATGTGACCGAGGTACGTGTAGGTACGGTGTGCTGTCTTTCCCCTGTGGAACCCATACACGTCCACCCTTCCCACGGACTTGTCTAACCCGCCCGTTCCGAAGATCCTCTCGATTTTATAGAAGAACTCCGCTGCCTTTTTTCTGCGGTCGTGGGTGCTGAACAGGCCTGTTTTGTCCATCACCATGATCATCAGCGGGATGTAGGAGGGCTGGACTCCGCCGTGCAGGGTTACCTCCTGGAGTCCGGTCAGGTTGCGGGGGATAGAGACACTTTCCGCATGCCCCGTGTAGTATACGGGCAACTCCCCCAGGGGGAAGGGAAACCGCACGACCTTTCTGCCTCCGCCGGTGGGCACCCTGATTTCCCGGCCGCGGATTGTCTGGAGCGTGGTGCCGTGAAAGATATTGAAGAGGTGCGTAAGGTTTGCAGGGCCTGCTGCCTCGTTGGAGCCGGCAGCCCAGTGCACATTGATGCGCCTGGGTTCTTCCATGGAGTTGTACCCCTTGCGGGCCAGAACCTGGGTGATGCCTGGAGAATTTCCCCACCCTGTCAAGATGTGAACACCGGTGAGCCGGGCTTCTTCTTCGAGGGTCATGACCTCCAGGTAGGCCTCGTAGTCGTCGGCAATGGAGACATAGGGTCTCCCTGCCTCCAGTGCAGCCCGAGCAAGTCGCTTCTCGAAGTAATAGAACGGCCCGGCAAACCCCAAGGTTATGTCGTGCTGCTTCATGAGCTCCATCAGCCGAGAATGGTCTTCGATATCGACACCCTGGGCAGTAACCCGCTCTCCCCTGCCAGCCGCTTCCCGCCTCGCCTTGTCCAGATTGAGGTCGGCAATGGTGATGGCCAGGTCCCCCGTTTCTCTGTCGAGTTCATCGAGGGCATCTCTCGCCATGTCACCCGCACCACCGAGAACGAGAATCTTCATCCTCTCCCCCTGCACGAACATTCGTTCCCGACACAGAAAACCCTCTGCCTTAAATATGTCATCACCACCGGACGTTCTGCACCTGTCCGCATAAGAACCTCTCCCGCGTTCGACGTATCCCTGTTATGACTCCTTATGATCCTTTGATCGGCATGGGAGATCCTTCCCCGTGGATTCCGAAGCAGGCTGTCGATGACGGAGTACGTCCGGGTGAGTGCCGAAACATCCCTGGAATTCGTACGGTCAGCCACGTCTGAAATCCAGAGCAACCTTGATGGCACTGTTTTTCTCCTTTGAGCGTATGCATCGGATCGCATCGCGGAACCGATCAACCGGAAACGTGTGGGAGACCAGCCCCCTGAAAGATTCCCCATCGCGTGACATGAGTTCAAGGGCCAGGTCGAAGGCATCGATCTTCCGGTTTTCAAAGACCTCCCTCCCTGAGAACAGGGTTCCAGTGACGTCGATCTCCTTCCAGATCGCTACGGACCAATCCACCTGTTTCGTGATATTGAAATCCAGTCCGAGGATCACAACCTTACCATTGCTCCGGGACAGCCTGAGATCGTCATCCACCGAGGCTTCTGAACCCACGCAGTCGAAAATGATGTCGGGTCCCCGATTTCCATACAGCACGGGCTTGCTGAAAAGAGGGGTGAAGAGCGACCCTCCAGTCGCACGGGCAATTCTGTCGTAGAGCTTCCTGGAAGCGCGCTCTGTGATGACCTCGGTCGCCCCGAGCTTTCGTGCCATAGCTGCCTGCACAGGATATCGTGCGATGGCCAGTATCCTGCACTGCGAACCCAAGGCTCTCAACGCCTTTATCGTGAGAAGACCGATGATGCCCGCCCCCACTACGAGAACCGTATCCGTCTCCTTTGGCATGTGGCGGGATACCGCATGCAGTGCAATGGTGAAGGGTTCTGCAAGTACCGCCACTTCGTCCGGCACATGCTCGGGTACCAGGTGGAACTGCTGCTCGAGGCCGAGGAGATACTCGCTGAACGCCCCTCCCCCGAACCCACCAAACTTGCACCTGCCGCCATACTCCTGTTCGCGCTCGGTACCATCCCCGATGCCGAGAAGGCAGAAGCAGTGCTGATAATTGCCGTTCCTGCAGCTCGGACAGGGATCGAACCCGTAGCATGAGCACCTGCCTATGGGGTTGTAGACTACCCTGTCACCTGGTCGAAGTCTCGTCACCTCGGCCCCCACCTCCTCGATCGTGCCCACGGCCTCGTGTCCCATGGGTACGGGGTTGACCGGAGACGCCATGATGCTCGCGTAGAGAGACAGTGACACCGTGAGCTGGTGAAGATCTGACGCGCAGATGCCGCCCAGACGCGTCCTCATCACGACCTGCTTAGGATGGACGATTCTGGGAACCGGCCACGCATCGCTGTACTTCACGAGAAAGAAATCACTGCCGAGGCCGATCTTCTTCAGTGCGATCCGGGGGATGCTGTAGTTGAACATCACTGCCATCATCCCGGCCCTCTTCTCATTCATGGAGACTCATTTCTCCCTGCCCGGGTATTCGTGTCCTCCCGCGACACTGATGATCCAGCAGGTCCTTATATGCACCACCCGCGAAACATTCTGTTCAGTGTGTCATGCCGTACTCTGCCCGTTCGATGAGTTCGAGCTGCAGGTCCCTGTGCAGGGTCACGAAGTAGGCATTGTATCCGGAGATGCGCACAATCAGGTTGCGATAGTTCTCCGGGTAGGCCATGGCATCTCGAAGCGTGTCCGAGGTCACCACGTTCATCTGCATCTGCATCCCTCCCAGGGTGAAGTAGGTCTTCACGTAGGAGAACATGTCCTGCACCGTTTTTTCGTGCGAATCGTGCGCCGAGGGCACGATCTTCACGTTGAAGGCCAAGTTGTTGGTGATGTTGTGGGGGTCGAGGCGGGCGACATCCCGTATGTTGTCCAGAAGGTTGCGAGACGCGTTCGGCTCCGGAGTGAGACCAGGAGTAAAGGGCTTTCCCGCCCTCCTCCCGGAAGGCAGGGCCCCGGTGAGGGTCCCGAAGGCAACGTGCTGGGACATGGTCCAGAACCCGACGGTATACGTTCCGCCGCGGTAATGGGGGATGGCCGTGTAATAGTCATGGGTGAACTTCGTAATGCGGTTGGCCATCTCCACCGCCTCATCGCTCCCCGAGCCGAAGAAAGGAACTTTTTTCGTGACCAGGGCGTGGAGCACGGGGTCGTTCCTGAAGTCCGTGTCCACCGCACGCTTGAGATCGGCGAAGGTCACCCTCTGTTCATCGAACACGAGCTTCTTGATCACCATGAGTGAATCCGTCACATCCGCAAGCCCGATGACCGCGGCACCCGAGCTGTTGTACTTGGCCCCACCCTTGGTTGCATCGGACCCCTTCCGGATGCACCCGTCAGTAAGCGCGGAGAGGAAGGGCGTGGGGCGCACGTACTGGTGCTCCTCTGCATACCAGTTGTTGAGCAGGATCGACTGGTCGATCAGGAACGTGAACTGGGCGAGAAAGGCCTCGTAGAACTGCTCAAACGTCGTGAACACCCCCTGCTCTATCTCGCCTGTGTCTGGCCCGAGCTTCCACCGCATGAGGGGATGTCTGCCGTTGTTGAGGGCCATCTCCAGGGCCGCCACCATGTTGATGAGGTGGAAGTTGGTGTGTCCCGCATGCTTGCCGGCAATCGTCGGTTCCACGCAGCCCACCGCAGCCCAGTCTCGAAGATCCTGTTCTTCGTAGTCGAATTGACTCAGGGACTCCATGATGACCGCGTCGTTGTGCATGGACGGCGTCGCAGCGGTTATGAGATTCACCTCGCAGAGCCGCTTGAGATACGTGTCACTGTTCTTGTCGGGGTGGTAGCGTGCATTCATGTTGGGGTCGCGGATCGAAAGCATCTCCGTCACCTTCAGGAAGATGTAGGTCATGTCGTTGACCGCATCTTCTCCTTCCGGTGTCAGGCCTCCCAGGGTAATCGCCTGGTCAGACGAACTTCCCCCGAAGTAGATGGTCGCGATGTAGGGCATGCAGGGGAGATGATCGGTACACCGGAAGAAGAAGCATCCCACGAACTCGATGGCACGCTTAATGTATTCCTCACGCTCTTCTTTTGTGGCAAGCTTCGCCATGTCAGAGGCGAAATACGGCTGAAGCCACTGATCCAGCCTCCCGAGGGAGAGCCCTGCATTGGTGTTCTCGATGTGCGCCCCCACCATGGTAATCCAGATTGCGTTTATCGCCTCATCGAGGGTACGTGCAGGATAT